>NZ_LUFI01000010.1:0-1094 GCF_005281675.1 Sphingobium sp. MP9-4
TCGCCGCATGAACTTCCACGCGACTGTGTAAGCTATCGAAATGAGGGGTCCCTTTTAGACGCCGATCACCCCGCTAACGGGGTTCTTTTTGCACGCCGATTCACACGTGAGGCGCTTCTCGCTTCCTAGGCCGTAAACTCATAAAAGCCTTGAGGATTGGCGATTGACGTGATTCAGAGGCCTCGAGAGTTGGAGGGCTTGATGGCACGGCGGCGGTACGAACTGACAGATCGGGAATGGGCGATTATCGAGCCGTTGCTGCCCAACAAACCACGGGGCGTGGCGCGGGTGGATGATCGCCGGGTTCTCAACGGGATTATGTGGCGCTTTCGCTCAGGAGCGACGTGGGCCGAAGTGCCCGAGCGCTACGGCCCCTCGACGACCTGCTACAACCGGTTTGTCCGCTGGCGCAAAGCCGGGGTCTGGGACCGGCTTCTGGCAGCGGTTTCCGCCGGATATAATGGTGAACTGGTGATGATCGATTCCACCTGCATGCGCGTCCACCAGAATGGTGCGACGGGCAAAAAGGGGGAAGCTGCGATCGTGGCATGGGACGTTCCCGGGGCGGTCTCACCAGCAAACTCCATGCTCTTGTCGATGCTGACGGACGCCCTGTCGGCCTGAGACTGACCGGCGGGCAAGTCCATGATGCCTGTGAAGCCGAAGCGCTGATTGAGGCCATTCCCGAGGGCGCAACCCTGCTGGGGGACAAAGGATATGACAGCAACGCCATCCGTCAGGCCGCTGCTGCCAGAAACGTTTGGGCCAACATTCCCAATCGATCCAACCGCAAGCAACCCTTCGCCTTCTCGCCGTGGCTCTACAAACAGCGAAACCTCGTCGAACGATTCTTCAACCGCATCAAGCAGTTCCGGGGCATCGCCACCCGCTATGACAAAGACCCTGCCAACTTCCTCGCAGCCATCAAGCTCATCTGCGTGCGCATCTGGTGCAGTGCGTAATGAGTCTACGCGCTAGGAGGTTAGGGTCAGGATCCATTGATATGGGCGTTGCGATCTGATTCATGCTCCGTGAGGAGACTGGAATTGAGTGACCTGTATTGGCTGACGGACGACCAGATGGCGCGGCTTGAG
>NZ_LUFI01000011.1:0-800 GCF_005281675.1 Sphingobium sp. MP9-4
GTTCATGTCGGTATAGTCCTGGTTCTCGCCGGCCATCGCCCAGATGAAGGCATAGGCCTTGGTGCCCGATCCCATATGGATCGACCAGGGCGGCGAGATCACCGCTTCCTCATTGGCCATGACGATGTGACGCATCGCGTCGCCCTCGCCCATATAGTGGAAGACGCGGTCGGCATCGCCATCCAGCTCGAAATAGAAATAAATCTCGCTGCGGCGCTCATGGATGTGCGGGGGCATGGTGTTCCACACCGAACCGGGCTTGAGCACGGTGAGGCCCATGACCAGCTGCGCGCTGTCGCAGATGCCGGGGATGACGAGCTGGAAGATGGTGCGCTCGTTGGATTCTTCCAGGCTGCCGCGCTCCAGCGCATTGGCGTCGGCGATGCCGAGCTTGCGGGTGGTGAACGCCTTGTGCGCCGGGCAGGAGGCGAGATAGAAACGCGCGCCAGCGCCGGCGAATTCCACATCCTTGGCGCCCATCGTCACATAGAGGCAATCCTTGTTGCCGAGCGTGAAGACTTCGCCGTCGACGGTCACGGTGCCTTCGACGCCCGAGACATTGACGATCGCCAGTTCGCGCCGTTCCAGGAAGGGATGGCCCGCCGCCGAAGCCGGCTCGGTCTGCGCCGGCAGCTTCACCGGTGCATCGGCCACCGCCACGCCGCCGATCACGAAGCGCTCGGCATGGGTATAGTTCAGCACGCATTCGCCGTCACGGAACAGCCCGCCGATCAGATAGCGATCCCGCAGCTCCTCGTTCGACACGCACTCCATCATGTCGGGGTGGGTCGCATAATAGG
>NZ_LUFI01000012.1:0-799 GCF_005281675.1 Sphingobium sp. MP9-4
CTGGCAGATGTCCAGCACGTTCATGTCGGTATAGTCCTGGTTCTCGCCGGCCATCGCCCAGATGAAGGCATAGGCCTTGGTGCCCGATCCCATATGGATCGACCAGGGCGGCGAGATCACGGCTTCCTCATTGGCCATGACGATGTGACGCATCGCGTCGCCCTCACCCATATAGTGGAAGACGCGATCGGCATCGCCATCCAGCTCGAAATAGAAATAAATCTCGCTGCGGCGCTCATGGATGTGCGGCGGCATGGTGTTCCACACCGAACCGGGCTTCAGGACCGTGAGGCCCATGACCAACTGTGCGCTGTCGCAGATGCCGGGGATGACCAGCTGGAAGATGGTGCGTTCGTTGGATTCCTCCAGGCTGCCACGTTCCAGCGCATTGGCGTCGGCGATGCCGAGCTTGCGGGTGGTGAACGCCTTGTGGGCCGGGCAGGAGGCGAGATAGAAACGCGCGCCGGCGCCGGCGAACTCCACGTCCTTGGCGCCCATCGTCACATAGAGGCAATCCTTGTTGCCCAGGGTGAAGACCTCGCCGTCGACGGTCACGGTGCCTTCCACGCCCGAGACATTGACGATCGCCAGTTCGCGCCGCTCCAGGAAGGGATGGCCCGCCGCCGAAGCCGGCTCGGTCTGTGCCGGCAGCTTCACCGGGGCATCGGCCACCGCCACGCCGCCGATCACGAAGCGTTCGGCATGGGTATAGTTCAGCACGCATTCGCCGTCACGGAACAGCCCGCCGATCAGATAGCGATCCCGCAGCTCCTCGTTCGACACGCACTCCATCATGTCG
>NZ_LUFI01000013.1:0-779 GCF_005281675.1 Sphingobium sp. MP9-4
ATGAGGAAGCGGTGATCTCGCCGCCCTGGTCGATCCATATGGGATCGGGCACCAAGGCCTATGCCTTCATCTGGGCGATGGCCGGCGAGAACCAGGACTATACCGACATGAACGTGCTGGATATCTGCCAGCTGGCCTAAGCCAGAAGGGGGAGAGGCTGTCACGCCCTCTCCCCTCACATGCCCTCCCCTAACCCCTCCCTGAAGGGAGGGGGATTTGGAGCTTATATGAGCACTATCTTCGATCTGACCGGCAAGGTCGCCATCGTCACCGGCGCCAATACCGGCATTGGCCAGGCGATCGCGCTGTCGCTCGCGGCGGCCGGCGCCGACATCGCGGCGGTCGGCCGCACCCCGGCGGAAGAGACCGTCGAGAAAGTTCGCGCGCTCGGCCGCAAGGCGGAGATCGTCTCGGCCGACCTGTCGAGCATCGAGCCGGTGCAGCGCGTCGTCGACGAGACGATCGAGAAACTGGGCGGCCTCGACATCCTCATCAACAATGCCGGCATCATCCGCCGCGCCGACAGCGTCGACTTCACCGAGGAAGACTGGGACGCGGTGATCGACACCAATTTGAAGTCCACCTTCTTCCTCGCCCAGGCGGCCGGGCGGCACATGCTGGCACAGGGCTCGGGCAAAATCGTCAACATCGCCTCCTTGCTGTCGTTCCAGGGCGGCATCCGGGTGCCGAGCTATACTGCGTCCAAGAGCGGCGTCGCCGGCCTCACCAAGCTGCTGGCGAACGAATGGGCGGCCAGGGGCGTCAACGTCAACGCGATC
>NZ_LUFI01000014.1:0-154848 GCF_005281675.1 Sphingobium sp. MP9-4
GTCGCCGCCATGGCCGGCCCGCCTCCAGCCACCCCGCCCTCGTCCCCGGCCCCGCCCGACCAGCCGCCCGCCCCGCCAAAGGGGCCGCCGATCATCGTCACCGGCCGCCCCAACCCGATCCTCGCGGGCCAATGGGCGTTCAGCCAGCACCAGACCGTGATCCGCGATTTCAGCACCCGCACCCTGCCGATCCGCACCTGGAACCTGTGCATCCCCGACGGCACGATCGACGCGACGATCGAAACCATGCTGGACGACAGTTTCGCCGGCCCCGGCACGTCCAGCTATTGCCGACAATGGAAACTGGACGGCGACGGCGCCGCCATACACGGCAATCAGCGCTGCTGGCTCGGGCCGGGGGTGCGGATGCAGGGCAAGCTGGAAGGCGAAATCGGCCCGCGCAGTGTCGAGATAAAACGCAACATCCGCCTGTTCGAGGTCAATAGCGCGCCCGCCCGCTATCTGGGCAGCCCCATGGGCGGCGACGCAGAATTTCTCATGTCGATCACCGGCACTCGCGTCGGCAATTGCAGGCCCCGGCGCTGAGCGCACCAGACCGCGGCGTCGCAAAATCGGCAGCCGTTCCGATCGCGCCTTGCCATTCCGGCAAGCCAGTGCATAGGCGCCACCAGGAAATGTTCCGCTGGGCCACAGAGGGCGTCTCCCATAATCAATCGGCTCCGAATCCATCCGGAAGGGGGACAGTATTTTGCGTTATTCCGCTTTGGTGATCGTCTTTTTCACGACGTCGGCGCTGGCCCAGACCGGCAGCATCATCGACCATCGGGCTGCCAACATCCCGGCGGGAAAGACGCTCGGCATCGCCGAAAAGCGCCATATCATGCAGGATTTCGCCGCCTGCACGGTCCGGCGCTGGCGCCATGGCGTGGAACGCTATCTCGACACCGTGCCGGAATCGGTCGAGGCCCAGACAATGGGCGCGCGGCTGGCGACGGAGGATTGCCTGATCAGCGGTCAGATGCAATTTCAGGAAGCCCTCTATCGCGCCGCCGCTTATGAGGCGATGTATCGCGTCACCTTCGCGCGTCAGGGCGTGTCCGATTTCACGTCCGTGCCGCCGATCGATTATGCGCAACCAGGCGCGCCCACGGACGAAGCGGCATCCGCACGGGCAACCCTGCGCCGCCTGGCCGATTGCGCCGTGCGCCACGGCCCGCTCGAAGCGCGCGCGCTCATCCTCTCGCCGATCGGCGGACCGGACGAAAACGCCGCCTTCGCCGCCGTCACGCCGATGGTTTCGGCCTGCATGCCCGCCGACGCCACGGTCAATTTCTCGAAGATCAGCCTGCGCGGTTATGTTGGCGAGGCGCTCTATCGCCT
Organism: Sphingobium sp. MP9-4; assembly: GCF_005281675.1. Lineage (NCBI taxonomy): Bacteria > Pseudomonadati > Pseudomonadota > Alphaproteobacteria > Sphingomonadales > Sphingobiaceae > Sphingobium > Sphingobium sp. MP9-4. The sequence goes on from NZ_LUFI01000014.1 coordinate 1,342, forward strand.
GTCGATGGCGGCGCGAGGCGCCAGCGCCCCGCCATCCTGAGGATACGACCGGCCACGCCAGCACCATAAAACAAGCCCTGCGCAATTGGCCGCCATGCTTTCCAAGCCGGGCAGATCGATATAATATCGCACGCACAAATCCGCCGTCCCGTCATCGGTCCCGCGCCAATATGGGACTGGAGAAGGATCGACCGTCATGGCCAATCGCTACGGAACCAAGAATAACAATATTCTAAGCGGCACCACCGGTCGCGACCGGATCGTCGGGCGCGGCGGCAATGACATTCTCTATGGCCGCGGCGGCCGGGACGTACTGCTCGGCGGATCGGGTGGAGACCGCATCCATCTCGGCATTGCCAGCCGCTATTCGGACGTGTTCGGCAGCCGGATCGACGGTGGCGAGGGCACCGACCTCGCTTATCTCTACCTCAGCGAAATGACGCAGAAGCTGAAGATCCTGCCCAATTTCGAACGCATTACCGCCGATGCGGGCGACGGCACAGCCCCGCGCACCCTGGTCACGATCCACGGCATCGAAGTGCTGATCGCCTATCTGGGCACGGGCGACGATTATGTCCTGCTCGGCCCTCGCGAGGCGATCATCCGGGCCGGCGATGGCAGGGACAGGCTGATCGGCGGCGACATGCACGACGATTTCAGGGGCGATGGCGGCGATGACGTGCTGTTCGGCCAGGGCGGCGGCGACAGCCTGGATGGCGGCGCGGGCACGGATCTCATCCTTGGCGGCGCCGGCGCGGACGACATTGTCGGCGCCGACGGTGCCGATCGCCTATATGGCGGCGATGATCGCGATACGCTCTCGGGTGGCAACGGCGATGATCGCATCCATGGCGATGCCGGCGATGACATACTCTATGGCGGGTCGGACGCGGACATAATGTTCGGCGACGACGGCGCCGATATCCTGTGGGGCGAATGGGGCGACGACCGGCTCTATGGCGCCAGCGGCAATGACCAACTCGACGGCGGTGAAGGCCGCGACATAGTGGACGGAGGCGCCGGGGACGATGCCGTCGCCGGCGGCGCGGGCAATGACAGGATCTATGGCGGCCTCGGCGCCGATCGCCTGCTCGGCGGCGCCGGCAAGGATCGCTTTGTCTGGCGCGACCTGGCCGAAGGCGGCGATACCGTCCGCGATTTCGAACAGGGCGTGGATCGGCTGGTCGTGGCCGGCCGCGCCGTGGGTGGCCTGACCAGCGTGAACGACAGCAATTTTTCCAGCAATGCCAACGGCGTGGCAATCGATGCCAATGATCGATTCCTCTATGCGCAGGACAGCAGGATGCTGTTCTTCGATCCCGATGGCAGCGGCGCGGCCCCCGCCACGCTGATTGCCCAAATTCAGTTCAACGTCGGCATCCAGCTTTACGCCAGCGACATCGTCATTGGATGAAGCCGGCGTCGCGAAGGCGCCCCCGCAAGCAAAGCTCAACCCATAACCGATCGATTATCGTATTTCGTCCATCTGTTCCCTAGCAGCCTTGGCTTCGGCGCAAAATTCCCCCGCCTCGCGACAGCGCCGCTCCATCTTCTCGACGGCCTCCTTCCATTGCTGCAAAACATAGGGGTCTCCCACGATCGAGGGAGAGAATATCCGTCGGCCAGATAGCGGCGATGCCGGCGCGCCCGACGACATGGCAGAAGGCGCCGCCTCCTGCCGATGCGCCACGCGCTGCGACACCCCTATGCCCAGCAGGAAAAAGCCCGCCGCCCCCACCACCAGCCCGCATCCGGTCAGCACGCGCCTGGCCTGGCTCATGATCGTTCTCCGCCGCTCGCCCTGCGCCCTATTTCACGAACCGCCTATTTCACGAACCGCTTGAAGAAGCTGTCGCTGTTCCAACTCGGCCGCGTGTCCGCATTGGCGACCCGCAGCGTCACCGCAGTCACATAATCGTTCAGCTTCGCCGTCTCGGCCGGCATCACCGGCTGGTTCGCGTCGTCGAAGGGCGAATGATAGATGTTCGCGCGCCACGCCTTCTCCACCGTCGCTTCCGGCGTCCCGGCCTTGAAGCCATATTTGAAGAACAGCGCCGGTATCCCCTCGCGGATGAAGGCATATTGGTCGGACCGGATGAAGACGTTGCGGTCGGGGAAGGGATCGGGCGTGATCGGCAGGCCCATCGCGACGCTCACCGCCGCCGCATCCTGGCCCAGGCTGCTCTGGTCATAGCCGACCGGGGTCACGCTGGTCAGCTTGAAGATCGGCAGCGCCATGTCGAAATTGAGGTCGGCGACAATGCTCTTGCTCGGCACGGTCGGCCGCCGCGCGAAATAGCGCGATCCCAGCAGGCCCTTTTCCTCGCCGGTGACGATGGTGAACAGGATGGAGCGTTTCGGCTTCACCTTGCTCGCCTTCAACGCCTTGGCGATCTCGATCAGGCTGGCGACGCCCGACGCATTGTCCAGCGCGCCATTATAGATGGCGTCGCCCTTGATCGGCGTGCCGACGCCATAGCCGTCCAGATGCGCCGACAGCACGACATAGTCCTTGGCCAGCTTGGGGTCGCTGCCCGGCATCACCGCCACCAGATTGGGCGAGGACAAGGCCACCCGTTTGGCCGCGACCGCGGCCTTGAGCCGCAGCGTCAGCGGGAAGCTGGCGACCGGCTTCGACGCATCGGCGGCCGCCGCGATCGCGGCGAAATCCTGGCCGCTGCCGGCGAACAGGTCGGCCGACCGGGCCGGGTCGAACTGGGCATTGAGGAAGGGCGTCTGCGTGTCGCGCATCGCCACATCCTCATAATAGACCGCCGGCGCGCTCGCCAGCGCCTTGCGCCGGTCCCAGGGAATCTCGACCTGCCCCGGCGTCACCAGGCTGATCATGCCGAGCGCCCCCTGCGCCGCCAGCCAGTGGCCCCGTTCCGATCGGGCATGGGATTTGAGCGCGCCGCTGATCTCCGCCGGCCCGCCCGAAACGACCACCACGATCTTGCCCTTCAGGTCCAGCCCGGCAAAATCGTCATGGCCCACTTCGGGCAGATGCAGGCCATAGCCGGCAAACACCATCGGCGCGTCGATCGCGCCGGGCACCGGGCCGCCGCTGCCGGAAAAGATGATGTCGCCCGGCACCGCCAGCGCCGTCTCGCCACGCGCGCCGACCAGGCTCGCCCTGCTCTCGCCCGACAGCACCGTCTGCTCGACAAAGGCGATCGGCTGCTTGTAGCCCTCGACCCCGGCGGGTTTCAGCCCCAATGCCTGAAACTGGCCGATCACATAGTCGGCCGCCTTGTCATAGCCCGGCGTGCCGGTGCCGCGCCCCTGCATGTCGTCCGCCGCCAATATCTGGACATGGCGCCACCATGTCGCACCGCGCGCCGCCAGATCATCCTCAGCCGGCGCGGCGCTGGCCGCCGCTCCCATCATCGCGACCAGCGGCAGGGCGGAAAACAGCTTGCGCATCGGTGGAATACCCTTCTTTTATCCTGCAGATATCATGCCTTATCCTGCCCGACGAACAAGGGGGCTTGGAACCGCCACGGCAAGAGTGTATTGTAAAGATAATACAGCATGGAGATAATGATGCCGCGCCTACCCCTGCCCCGTCACCTGACCCTCGCCACCCTGCTCGCCATCGGCCTTGCCACCAGCGCCTGCTCGCGCGGCAACGACCATCAGGCCGGCGGTGGCAACGGCGAATCCCCAGCCGCCGCCAGCACCCCGCAGGACTGGGCCGCACTCAAGGATTTCAGCCGCATCGACGTGACCGGACCTGACAATGTCGTCGTCACCATCGGCCCCAAATTCTCGGTCACCGCCGATGGCGATCCCAAGTCGGTCGCCCTGCTCGACATCCGGACCAAGGCCGACACGCTCCAGATCGGCCGCAAGTCCGAAGGCATGTGGAACAAGGTCGACGGCGGCAAGGGCGCGACCATCCATGTCACCCTGCCCGCGATCCGCGCGATCGACGTCACCGGCTCGGGCGACTTCACCCTCGACAAGGCGGAAGGGACCGAACTCGCCCTCTCGCTCACCGGCTCGGGCGATCTCGACATCGGCCAGGTGAAGCTTGGCAGCCTCAAGGCGGAAATCACCGGATCGGGCAGCATCACCCTCGCCGGCACCGCCGATCAGGGCGAATTGTCGATCACCGGCACCGGCGACATCGATGCCGCCGGGCTGAAGCTCGGCCGTGCCGCCGCCGAAGTCATGGGCACCGGCGACATGGACTTTGCCTCCGACGGTCCGGTCGCTATCAAGATCATGGGCACCGGCGACGTCAAGGTGAAGGGCAAGGCGCAATGCACGACGAACACGATGGGACCGGGCGAAGCGCATTGCGGCCCCTGATGCTGGCAGCGGCGGCGGCACTGGCCGGGGCTTCCCCCGCCGGCGCCGCCACCCGCGGCTATACCATCACCAGCTTCGACCAGATCCGCGTCGACGCCCCGGTCACGGTCATCATCACCACCGGCACCGGCGTCTCGGCGCGGGCGGAGGGGGACCAGCGCGCGCTCGACCGGCTGCGCGTCGATGTCTCGGGCCGGCTCGCCATCATCTCGATGGAGCGGCCCGAACCGGGCGAAAAGGGTCTTGGCCCCGCCACCATCCGCCTCTCCACCGGCGAAGTGAACCGTGTCGTCCTGACCGGCGGCGGCGCCGTCGCGGTCAGCGCGATGAAGGGCCTCAATGGCGAGATCGTCCAGGGCGGCAATGGCGATGTCAGCGTCGCGTCGCTCCAGCTCGACAATCTCCAGGTCACGCTCGCCGGCGGCGGCCGCACCACGCTCGCCGGCACCGCCGGCGTCGCCAATCTGCGCATCAGCGGCCCCGGCGCGATCGTCGCCGACCATCTGGTCGCGCGCCAGGCCGCGATCCTCAACGACGGCTCGGGCAATGTCGCCCTCACCGCCAACGGCCCGGTCAGCATCCGCTCGACCGGATCGGGCGATGTCAGCGTCGCCGGCCGGCCGATCTGCACCGTCGAAAATGAAGGCACCGGCCGCATCCAGTGCGGCACCGAGGGCTTCTGAACGACACGGCGGCGGATCAACCTGCCGGAACATTGCCATGCTTATGGAAGTCTTTACCCTGCCCGCGCTAGTCAGGGCGACCTGACCCCAACCGGACCTTCCTCCATGCGCCCAGCCCTTGCCCTGCCCGTTCTTGCCGCCCTGTTGCTGGCCCAGCCGGCCGCGGCCCAGGTGGCGGCGCCCGACAGCGGCGATACCGGCTGGATGATCGCCTGCGCCCTGTTGCTGCTGCTTGCCGCACTGCCGGGCCTGATGCTGCGTCATGCGGGGCTCGCCAATGTCCGTCACGGGCTTGCCGCCATGGCCCAGACGCTGGTCGCCGGCGCGACGATCCTGCTCGGCTGGGGGCTCGCCGGCTACAGCCTTGCTTATGCGCCGGGCAGCGAATGGCTGGGCGGCGGCAGCAATCTGCTGCTCGCCAATCTTGCCCCGCTGCGCGATGGCCTCACCGTGCCCGAATCCGCCTTCGTCCTGTTCCAGATGGGCTTTGCCGTGCTGGCCGGCGCCATCGCCGTCGGCGCGATCGCCGGCCGAGCCCGCCTTGGCTGGGTCGCCGCCTTCGCGCCGCTCTGGCTGCTGCTGGTCTTCGCCCCGATCACCCACTGGATGTGGGGCGGCGGCTGGCTGGCACAGCTTGGCGCGATGGATTTTGCCGGTGGCTTGGTCGTCCATGTCCTGGCCGGCTTCTCCGCCCTTGCTCTCGCCCTCGTCGCCGGACGCCCCCGCGATGCCCAGGGTGGCGGCCATGCCCATATCCTCGCCATCGCCGGCGGCGCGCTCTTCTGGGTCGGCTATGCCGGTGCGGTCGGCGGCTGGGCGCTGGGCGCCACCGACGATGCCGCCACCGCCATCCTCAACCTCTTCTTCGCCGCCTGCGCCGCCAGCCTCGGCTGGGCGCTGGTCGACCGGCTGCTCGGCGCCCATGCCAGCGCCACCGGCCTGCTATCCGGCGCCATTGCCGGCCTCGCCGCCATTTCCGCATCGGCCGCCCTGGTCGGCACCGGCGGGGCGATGCTGGTCGGCCTCGCCGCCGCGATCATCGCCCGCATCGGCGCCGGTTTCGCCAGCGCCTGGATCGACGATCCCGCCCATATCTTCGCCGTCCATGGCCTGGGCGGCGCGACCGGCGCGCTGCTGCTGCCTTTGTTCGTCCTGCCGTTGCTCGGCGGGGTCGGGTTCGACGCCGGCATCACCGCCACCGCCAGCCTGCTCGCCCAGGCGATCGGTCTGGTCGTGATTGCACTGTGGGCGCTGGTCGGCACCGCCATCGCCGCGCTGATCGTCTCGATCCTGGTGCCGCTGCGCGCCACGCCCCAGGCCGAAGCCGATGGCCCGGACGCCGTCGAACATGGCCAGCAGGGCTGGGACTTCCGCTGATCTCGCCATGGTCGTCGCCGTCGCCATCTTCGCCCATCAGGAGGAACGTCGGATCGCCGGCTGTCTCGGCTCGCTGCCGCTCGACCGCCCGGACACGATCTTCCATGTGCTGGTGAACGGCACCACCGACCGCACCGTGGCGCGTGCCCGCGCCGCCGCCGCCGGCCGCGCCCATGTGATCGTCCATGACATCGCCGCCGGCGGCAAGTCGCGCACCTGGAACCATTTCGTCCACCACCTGCTCACCGGCACGGAGGATGCCGTCATCTTCCTCGACGGCGATGCCCAGATCGCGCCCGGATCGATCGACGCGCTGGTGGCCGACCTTGCCGCCCACCCGCAGGCCAACGCCGCCGCCGGCATGCCGGTCAATGGTCGCGAAGTGGAAACCTATCGCCGCAACCTGCGGATCGAGCGCGGCATCTTCGGCGATCTCTATGCCCTGTCCGGCCGCTTCGTCGCCGCCATCCGGGCGAGTGGCCTGCGCCTGCCCGACGATCTGGTCGGCGACGACGGGCTGGTCGCCTCCTGGGCGCATACCGATCTGGCAAGCGACGCCGACTGGCAACTGGAGCGGGTATTGGCCTGCGAGGGCGCCGGCTTCGCCTGCGAACCGGTCGGCCTCACCCGGCCGCTGACCTGGCGAATGCACTACAAGCGGCTGATCAACTATTCGGTCCGCTATTATCAGAACCGCATCGTCTCCGACATCATGAGCCGGATCGGCCCCGCCGGCCTGCCGCGCGAACTGGTCAGCCTCTATCCCGACTGGCTGCCGCGCTGGCGCCCCCGTCCCGGCCCGATCGGCTGGTTCGACCGCAAGGGCCTCGCCCGGATGAAAGCACGGGTCGCAGCGACAAAAAAAGCGTGACCGGCCGGGCCGATCACGCTTCCCATTTTGCCAAGGCCGTCGGCCGGGATCAGCGATCCCGCGCCGCCAGCTCCTTGTTGACGTAGAGCGCCACCATCGTCGCGACCGCGCCCGACAGCAGATAGATGCCCGAGGCGGCCAGACCGAACTTCACCGACAGCAGCAGCGCCAGCAGCGGCGCGAAGCCGGCACCGACCAGCCAGGCCAGATCCGACGTCAGCGCCGAACTGGTATAGCGCGCCTCGGTCGCGAAGTTGGACGCCACCACGCCCGACGACTGGCCGAACGCCAGGCCCAGCAGCATGAAGCCCAGGATCATGAAGGCGACCTCGCCCAGATCCCCGCCATTGAGCAGCAGCGGTGCCACCACCGCGAAGATCGCGATGCCTAGAGCCGACCAGCCGAGCAGCGAGCGACGACCAATCTGGTCGGCGATGAAGCCCGACACCACGATCGCCAGCAGGCCGACCGACGCGCCGATCATCTCGATCACCAGGAAGCGATCGATCGGCTGATCGGTGAACAGCACCACCCAGCTGAGCGGAAACACGGTAACCATGTGGAACAGGGCAAAGCTCGCCAGCGGCGCGAACGCACCGATGATGATGTTGCGCCCTTCCGCCTTGACCGTCGGCAGCACCTGCGACGGCACCAGATCCTTCTGCTCGAACAAACGCTCGAACTCATGCGTCACCACGATGCGCAACCGGGCGAACAGCGCCACGACGTTGATCGCGAAGGCGACGAAGAAGGGGTAGCGCCAGCCCCAGTCGAGGAAGTCCGCTTCCGACAGCGTCAGCAGGAAGAAGGCGAACAGACCGCTCGCCACCAACAGCGCCAGCGGCGCGCCGAGCTGCGGCACCATCGCATACCAGCCACGCTGGTGCGGCGGCGCGTTGAGCGACAGCAGCGACGCCAGGCCATCCCATGTCCCGCCCAGCGCAATGCCCTGCGCCGCGCGCAGGATCACCAGAACGACAGCGGCATAGTGGCCAATCGTCGCATAACCGGGCATAAAGGCGATCGCCGCGGTCGACCCGCCCAGCAGGAACAGGGCCGCCGTCAATTTGGTCCCGCGGCCATAGCGCCGGTCGATCGCCATGAAGATCAGCGACCCGATCGGACGTGTGATGAAGGCGACGGCGAAGATCGCGAAGGAATAGAGCGTGCCCGTCAGGGCATCGACATAGGGAAAAACCAGGTTCGGAAAAACGATAACCGAAGCAATGGAGTAAACGAAGAAGTCAAAAAATTCGGAGGTGCGGCCAATGATCACACCAATGGAGATGTCTCCCGGTGCAATGCTGTGGTCGCGTGCATTGATTTTGCGCGCATCATCCTCAAGCGAACTGGAGGTGAAGGCAATGGCCTGTGAAGTCATAGGCATCCGCTCCCTGGCTGGGCCGACGGTGCCTGTTTTGGGTCTCCCGACGGCCAGAGAATGGCAACATAACAGAAAACCCACAGAGTCTAAGCAGTATCCCACATGGGAAACATTTTTTGCGTCCGCACATAATTGGACAAATTGCCCACTATCGCATGGCGTGCGGAATCGGTAACCGCGCGCCATGTCACACCCTCTCTCACCCAACTGGAGCCGGCTTCTGCGCTGGTCCTCCGCGATCCTTGCGGCGCCGCTGGCGGGCTGCAACTGGGTCGTGATGAACCCGTCGGGCGACATTGCGGTGCAGCAGCGCGATCTGATCCTGATCTCGACCGCGCTCATGCTCCTCATTGTCATCCCCGTCATGGCACTGGTCGTCTATTTCGCCTGGCGTTACCGCGCCGCGAACAAGGCGGTCGAAAAGGAATATGACCCCGACTGGGATCATTCCACCAAGCTGGAGCTGCTGATCTGGTCGGCCCCGCTCCTCATCATCATCTGCCTGGGCGCGCTGACCTGGGTGAGCACGCACAAGCTGGACCCCTATCGTCCGCTCGACCGCATCGACGCGCAGACCGCGATCGATCCCAAGGTCAAGCCGCTGGTCGTCCAGGTCGTGGCGCTCGACTGGAAATGGCTCTTCATCTATCCCGAACAGGGTATCGCCACCGTCAATGAAATGGCGCTGCCGACCAATGTTCCGGTCCGTTTCGACATCACTGCCTCGACCGTGATGAACAGCTTCTATATCCCTGAACTCGCCGGCCAGATCTACGCGATGCCCGGCATGAAGACGCAGCTCCACGCCGTCGCCAACAAGCCGGTCACCGGCACCGGCTTCTCCGCCAACTATTCGGGCGCGGGCTTCACCCACATGCGCTTCGGCTACAAGGCGCTGGACCAGGCCGGCTTTGACGCCTGGGTCGCTAAGGTGAAGGCCAGCAATGCGTCGCTCGACCGCAATGTCTATCTGAACCTGGCCAAGCCCAGCGAAAAGGCGCCCGTCGCCTATTTCTCGGCCGCCGATGCCAAGCTGTTCGACGCGGTCGTCAATCTCTGCCCCAAGCCCGGCCAGCGTTGCATGGGCGAGCTGATGCACATCAACCAGATGGGCGGCGCGGGCAAGGAGTCAGCCAAGGAGACCGAAGGCCTCCAGTACGACTTCCCCAACAGCCATGTGATCGACCAGACCGATCGCAACGAGGGCAAGGAAACCGCCCCCGATGCACCCGGTGCCGAAAAGGCCCCGGCCGATCACTCCTCTCACAGCGGCGCTGACGCGCACGCGCAGCATCGGTAAGAGACATGACCGGTACACTCACAACAGCACAGATGATCTTCGGTCGTCTGACATGGGACGCGTTCCCATGGCATGAACCCATCGTCGTCGCGACATTCTGCGCGGTGGTGCTGGGCGGCGCGGCCGTCGTTGCGGCGCTGACCTATTTCAAGCTCTGGGGCTATCTCTGGAAGGAATGGTTCACCAGCGTGGACCACAAGAAGATCGGCATCATGTACATGGTGCTCGGCCTTGTCATGTTCCTGCGCGGCTTTGCCGACGCCGTCATGATGCGCCTCCAGCAGGCGCTCGCCTTCAACGGGTCCGAGGGTTACCTCAACGCCCATCACTATGACCAGGTGTTCACGGCCCACGGCGTGATCATGATCTTCTTCGTGGCGATGCCGTTCATCACCGGTTTGATGAACTATATCGTCCCGCTGCAGATCGGCGCCCGCGACGTCAGCTTCCCCTTCCTGAACAATTTCTCGTTCTGGATGACCACGGGCGGCGCGGTGCTGGTGATGGCCTCGCTGTTCCTGGGCGAATTCGCCCAGACCGGCTGGCTCGCCTATCCGCCGCTCTCGGGGATCGACTATAGCCCGGCCACGGGTGTCGACTATTATATCTGGGCCCTGCAGGTGGCAGGCGTCGGCACGACATTGTCGGGCATCAACCTGATCGCGACCATCGTGAAGATGCGCGCGCCGGGCATGTCCCTCATGAAGATGCCGGTGTTCACCTGGACCTCGCTCTGCGCGAACATCCTGATCGTCGCTTCCTTCCCGATCCTGACCGCCACGCTGGTCCTGCTGTCGCTCGACCGCTATGCCGGCACCAACTTCTTCACGAACGACTTCGGCGGCAACCCGATGATGTACGTGAACCTGATCTGGATCTGGGGTCACCCGGAAGTCTACATCCTCATCCTGCCGCTGTTCGGCGTCTTCTCGGAAGTCACCTCGACCTTCTCGGGCAAGCGCCTGTTCGGCTACACCTCGATGGTCTACGCGACCTGCTGCATCATGGTGCTCTCCTACCTCGTGTGGCTGCACCACTTCTTCACCATGGGCTCGGGCGCCAGCGTCAACAGCTTCTTCGGCATCACGACGATGATCATCTCGATCCCGACGGGTGCGAAGCTCTTCAACTGGCTCTTCACCATGTATCGCGGCAAGATCCGTTTCGAGCTGCCGATGATGTGGACCGTCGCCTTCATGCTGACCTTCACGGTCGGCGGCATGACCGGCGTTCTGCTCGCCGTTCCGCCGGCCGACTTCGTGCTGCACAACTCGCTGTTCCTGATCGCACACTTCCATAACGTGATCATCGGCGGCGTGCTGTTCGGCCTGTTCGCGGCGATCAACTACTGGTGGCCCAAGGCCTTCGGCTTCAAGCTGAACGTGTTCTGGGGCAAGGTCAGCTTCTGGTGCTGGCAGGTCGGCTTCTGGCTCGCCTTCACCCCGCTGTACATCATGGGCCTGATGGGCGTGACGCGTCGCATGCGCGTGTTCGACGATCCGTCGCTGCAGATCTACTTCGTCATTGCCGCGATCGGCGCCGCCATCGTCGCGGCCGGCATCGGCGCGATGCTGCTTCAGTTCGCCATCTCCATCTGGAAGCGCGACGAACTGAAGGTCGAAGGCGATCCGTGGGATGGCCGTACCCTGGAGTGGGCGACCAGCTCGCCCCCGCCGGAGTATAATTTCGCCTTCACGCCGGTCGTCTATGACGCCGACAGCTGGGCGGACATGAAGAAGAATGGCTATCAGCGTCCGCTGACCGGCTATCAGGCGATCCACATGCCCAGCAGCACCGGCGCCGGCGTCATCCTTGCCGCCCTGTCGACGCTCTGCGGCTTCGCGCTGATCTGGTACATCTGGTGGCTCGCGGGCCTCAGCTTCATCGGCATCGTCGCGGTCGCCATCGGCCACACCTTCAACTACAAGCGCGACTTCTACATCCCCGTCGAGGATGTGACGCGCACCGAGGAAGAGCGCACGCGAATCCTCGCCGCTGGAGTCTGACTGACATGAGCAGCGCAACTGCAACCACGGAACCTCGGGCATATCATTTGCCCGAGGAGCCGCACCTCCACGAAGGCCACAGCACCATGCTGGGCTTCTGGATGTACCTGATGAGCGACTGCCTCATCTTCGCCATCCTGTTCGCCACCTATGCCGTGCTCGGCGGCAGCTTTGCCGGCGGCCCCGGCCCGAAGGATCTGTTCGACCTGCCGCTCATCGCGCTCAACACCGCGATGCTGCTCTTCTCGTCGATCACCTACGGCTTCGCCATGCTGGCGATGGAAAAGAACCGGATCAGCGCCACCCAGGGCTGGCTGTTCGTCACCCTCCTGTTCGGCGGGGCGTTCCTGTTCATCGAACTCTACGAATTCTCGCACCTCATCCATGAAGGTGCGGGTCCGTGGCGTTCGGCATTCCTGTCGGCCTTCTTCACCTTGGTCGGCACCCACGGCCTGCACGTCACCTTCGGTTCGATCTGGCTGATCACGCTGATGGTGCAGGTGGCCAAGAAGGGTCTGATCCCGGCCAACAAGCGTCGCCTGATGTGCCTGTCGATGTTCTGGCACTTCCTCGACGTCATCTGGATCGGCGTCTTCACCTTTGTCTATCTGATGGGAGTCCTGCGGTGAGCGACGCTGTCCATAGCCACGACGCCCACGGTCATGGGCACGATCATCACGATGACCATCATGAAGAAGGATCGCATGGCAGCTTCGGCAGCTACATGATCGGCTTTGGCCTGTCGGTGATCCTGACGGCCATTCCCTTCTGGCTGGTGATGTCGGGCGTGCTGGGCAATCCCCAGCTGACCGGCATCGTCATCATGGCCTTCGCCGCGGTGCAGGTGATCGTCCACATGATCTACTTCCTGCACATGAACACCCGCGTCGAAGGCGGCTGGTCGTTCATGGCGATGATGCTGACCATCGTCCTGGTCGTCATCGTGCTGTCGGGTTCGATGTGGGTCATGTTCCACCTCAACGCGAACATGATGCCGCACGCCGACATGTCGGCGATGCACAATATGAGCGAGATGCCGTGACATCCGCGAAGATCGGGGGGCGCCGCCGGCGCTCCCCGCGCTTTACGATCGGCCTGACGCTGATCGCCCTCATCCTGTTTTCCGGTCTTTGCGCGCTCGGCAGCTGGCAAGTCTATCGCCTCGCCTGGAAGCGCGACCTGATCGCACGGGTCGACGCCCGCATCCATGCCGCGCCCGTCCCCGCCCCCCGCAGCATTACCAGCGACGACGAATATCGCCGCGTCACCGCATCGGGCCGTTTCCTGCATGACAAGGCGGTGCTGACCCAGGCCGTCACCGTGCGCGGCCCCGGTTTCTGGGTGATGACGCCGCTGGTGACCGACGCCGGCTTCACCCTGATGGTCAATCGCGGCTTCGTGCCGCAGGACAATCGCACCCGCTACAGCCGGCCTCTAGGCAAGGTCCAGATCGTCGGCCTGCTGCGCCTGACCGAGCCCAAGGGTGGTTTCCTGCGCAGCAATGATCCCGCCGCCGGCCGCTGGTATTCGCGCGATGTCGCCGCGATCGCCGCCGCGCAGCATGTCGCCCCGCCGGTCGCGGACTATTTCGTCGATGCCGGCGCCAATTGCGCGCCCGACACCGCGCCGGTCGGCGGCCTGACCGTCGTCCGCTTCCCCAACAATCACCTCCAATATGCCATCACCTGGTTCATACTGGCGGCGATGGTCGCAGGCGCCTACATCTTCCTCATGCGTCGGGATCCAGAAGACAGCGCGGAATGAGCGAGACCCAAGCCGTCAGGCGCCGCTGGCTGCCCAGCCAGTGGCCCGCCGATGCCGCCGGTCGCAAGAATATGGCGCTGCTGATCCAGCTGCGCTGGATTGCGATCGCCGGGCAGCTGGTGACGATCCTGATCGTCCAGTTCCTGATGGGTGTGCGCCTGCCCCTCGCCCCGATGCTGCTGGTCGCCGCCGTCGCCGTGCTGGTCAACGCCGCCAGCTTTGCGGCGCTGCGCCCCCGGACCGACATCACCCGCGCCGAACTGTCGGTGTCGCTATTGTTCGACGTGCTGCTGCTGACCGCCCAGCTCTATCTGTCGGGCGGCGCGACCAACCCCTTCGTCTCGCTCTATCTGCTCCAGGTCGCGCTTGGCGTGCTGCTGCTCGACCGGGCGAGCGCCTGGGGCATCACCGCCGTGTCGGCGCTGTGCGCCGGCCTGCTGGCGCTCGACTATCGCCCGCTCGACCTGAGCGACCGGCTGGCAGGCCGGCTGTTCGACCTGCACATCATCGGCACCTGGATCTGCTTCACCATGATCGCGGTGCTGCTGGTGCTGTTCATCACCCGGATCAACCGCAACCTTCAGGCGCGCGAAGCCTATCTCGCCAGCATGCGGCAGCATGCGGCCGAGGAGGAACATATCGTCCGCATGGGCCTGCTCGCCTCGGGCGCGGCGCATGAATTGGGCACCCCCCTCGCCCAGCTCGCCGTGGTGCTGGGCGACTGGCGCCGCATGCCCGAAATCACCGAGCATCCCGCTCTGGTCGAGGAAGTGGGCGAGATGCAGAGCGCGGTCCTGCGCTGCAAGGCGATCGTCACCGGCATCCTTCTTTCCTCGGGCGAGGCGCGCGGCGAGGCGCCGGCCGTCACCAATGTCCGCGACTTCATCGAGGGCATTGCGGCCGAATGGCGCCGCGCTAACCCCGGCATGCCGCTGCGCTGCGACTTCGGCCCGCATGATTATCCGCGCATCATCGCCGACCCGGTGATCCGCCAGGCGGTCGGCAATCTGCTCGACAATGCGCGTGAGGCCGGCGCCACCTATATCGACCTGCTGGTCGGACGCGACAGCGCCTCGCTCAACATCGCGGTGCGCGACAATGGCAGCGGCTTTTCGCAGGCAATGCTGGAGGATTTCGGCAAGCCCTACCGCTCCAGCAAGGGCAAGGAAGGCCATGGCCTCGGCCTCTTCCTTGTGGTCAATGTCGTGCGCAAGCTGGGCGGCAGCGTATCGGCCAGCAATGGCGCCGATGGCGGCGCGCTGATCCTGCTGCGCCTGCCGCTCGATACGGTCGCACTGGAAGAGGAAAGTGACAGCGAAGATGACAGCTGAACGGCTGCTGGTGATCGTCGAGGATGACGAGGCCTTTGCAAAGACCCTCAAACGTTCGTTCGAGCGGCGTGGCTATGACGTGCTGACCGCCGCCAGCCATGGCGCGCTGGAGGAGGTGCTCAAGGGCAACCGCCCCGGCTATGCCGTGGTCGATCTGAAGCTCGGCCCGGAATCGGGCCTGGTCTGCGTCCAGACGCTGCACGCCCATGATCCCGACATGCTGATCGTGGTGCTGACCGGCTTTGCCAGCATTGCAACTGCGGTCGAGGCGATCAAGCTCGGCGCGACCAACTATCTGGCGAAACCCTCCAACACCGACGATATCGAGGCCGCCTTCGCCCGCTCGGGCGGCGACCCCGCCGCGCCGCTGGCGCCGCGCCCGACATCGATCAAGACGCTGGAATGGGAACATATCCATGAGGTGCTGAAGGATTGCGACTTCAACATCTCCGAAACCGCCCGGCGTCTGGGGATGCACCGCCGCACCCTCGCCCGCAAGCTGGCGAAACGCCAGGTCGGCTAATTTCGCGCGCGTCCATCAAGCCCCGTTGACCGCGCCCCATGGCCATGCCATGGCCGGTCCAGACGCGGGTGTAGCTCAATGGTAGAGCAGCAGCTTCCCAAGCTGACGACGGGGGTTCGATTCCCCTCACCCGCTCCAGATTTTCCCGAAAATCTCAAAAGCCCGCTGAAGGGCGAGAGCCGAGATATATCCGGCTCGCGCCTTAGCCATGACGGCCGCGCTTGACCATTGGGTGCATCTGCTCAATCCTGCGCCGGTGAGCGCAGCCATCGTCGATCCCGTCCCGTCCCGTTCCGGCCCCTGCGTGGTGCTGCCGGCGCGCCCCGAAGCGATCCGGATCGATGCAGCGACGACGGCGCTGATCGTCGTCGACATGCAGAATGCCTATGCCAGTAAGGGCGGCTATGTCGACGAGGCCGGCTTCGACGTCGGCCCGGCGGCGGGCGTCATTCCCCGGATCGCGGAGGTGGTCGAGGTGGCGCGGGCCGCGGGCATGCCGGTGATCTTCCTGCAGAATGGCTGGGACAGCGGCTATGCCGAGGCGGGCACGCCGCTGTCGCCCAACTGGCACAAGTCCAATGCGCTCAAGACCATGCGGGCGCGGCCGGACCTGGCGGGCAAATTCCTGGCGCGCGGCGGATGGGACTATGAACTGGTGGAGGCGCTGGCGCCGCGAGAGAACGATCTGCGCGTCCACAAGCCGCGCTATTCCGCCTTCTTCAACTCGCAACTGGATAGCGTGCTGCGCGCGCGCGGCATCCGCACCCTGGTCTTCACCGGCATCGCCACCAATGTCTGCGTGGAATCGACCCTGCGCGACGGTTTCCATCTCGAATATTTCGGCGTGCTGCTGGAAGATGCGGTGCATCATCTGGGGCCGGACTTCATCCGCGAGGCAAGCCTCTACAATGTCGAGAAATTCTTCGGCTGGGTGAGCAATGTCGCCGATTTCCGCACCGCCGTCGGCCAGCTTCCGCCCAAGGAGATCTGATGCCTTTCGAACCGATCAACCCGCCCCAGTTCCCGACGCCGATCGCCCCCTATTCGGCGGGCGCCAGGGCCGGGAATACGGTCTATGTCTCGGGTGTGCTGGCGCTGGGCGAAGGCGGCACGGTGCTGCATGTCGGCGATGCCGCCGCGCAGACCCGCCATGTGCTGGACGTCATCAGGATCACGGTCGAGGCGGCCGGCGGCACCATGGCGGACATCGCCATGAACCATATCTTCCTCAAGGATCTGGACGATTACGCGGCCTTCAACGCCGTCTATGCCGAATATTTTCCCGGCGACAAGCCGGCGCGCTACTGCATCAGGTGCGATCTGGTGAAACCCGATTGCCTGGTCGAGATCGCCTCGGTCGCGCATCTTGGCTGAGGCCGCAGGCCTCTATTATGAAACCCACGGGCGCGCGGACGCCCCGCCGCTGATCCTGTCGAGCGGGCTTGGCGGATCGGCCAGCTATTGGGCGCCGAACATTCCGGCGCTGGCGGAGCATTTCCACGTCATCGCCTATGACCATCGCGGCACCGGCCGGAGCGACCGGACATTGCCGGAAACCACCTCGGTCGAGGATATGGCGGGCGACGTCATCGCCCTGATGGATGCGCTCGGCATCGAACGCGCCCATTTCATCGGCCATGCGCTGGGCGGCGCGATCGGCATGGAACTGGCGATCGCGACAACACGGCTCGACAGCCTGATCGTCATCAACGGCTGGCGGGAGCTGTCGCCCCATACCCGCCGCTGCTTCGAAACGCGGCTGGCCCTGTTGCGCCATGCCGGTGTCGAGGCATTCCTGCGGGCGCAACCGCTGTTCCTGTTCCCGCCGGACTGGATCGCGGCCCATGACGACGCGCTGAAGGCTGAACTGGCGCATCATCTCGCCACCTTCCCCGGCGCGGCCACGATGGAAAAGCGGATCGCCGCCGTGCAGGCCTATAGCCCGCACCTGCTCGACCTGACGGCCGTAGCCAAGGTCCTGGCCATCGCCACCCGCGACGATTTTCTTGTCCCTCATGCCAGCGCGCTTGATGTCGCGGCGCCGATCGCATGGGCCAGGACCGCCAGCTTCGATTGGGGCGGCCACGCCTGCAACGTGACCGACCCGGATGCTTTCCATCGCCTCGTCCTCCCCTTCCTCAGGAGTTGAAGCCATGCAGGTCGGCGTTTTCGTTCCCATCAACAATAATGGCTGGCTGATCAGCGAGAACGCCCCGCAATATCTGCCGAGCTTCGACCTCAACAAGGAAATCGCCCAGCGCGCCGAGAAACATGGCCTGGATTTCCTGCTGTCGATGATCAAGCTGCGCGGTTTCGGCGGCAAGACGCAATTCTGGGAATATGGGCTGGAGAGCTTCACGCTGATGGCCGGCCTTGCGGCGGTTACGGAGAAGATCAAGATCTTCGCCACCTGTCCTACTCTGATCATCCCGCCTGCCTTTGCCGCGCGCATGTGCAACACCATCGACAGCATCAGCCATGGGCGGTTCGGGCTCAATCTCATCACCGGCTGGCAGCCGCCCGAATATACCCAGATGGGCCTGTGGCCGGGGGACGAGCATTTCCGCAACCGTTATGATGTGCTCGACGAATATGCTCGCGTGCTGCGGGAATTGTGGGAGACCGGCCGATCGGACTTCAAGGGGCAATATTATCAGATGGACGACTGTCTGGTCCGCCCCCAGCCGCAGGCCGACATGAAGATCATCTGTGCCGGATCGTCCGACGCGGGGCTCGCCTTCTCGGCCAAATGGGCGGACTATGCCTTTTGCCTGGGCAAGGGCGTCAACACGCCGACCGCCTTCGCCTTCAACAATGACCGCCTTGCGAAATTCACGGCGCAGACCGGCCGGGACGTGTCGGTGTTCGTGCTGGTCATGGTGATCGCGGCGGAGACCGACGAGGAGGCCATGGCGAAATGGCAAAGCTATAATGACGGGGTCGATATCGAGGCGATCGCCTGGCTGGCCGATCAGGGCGCCAAGGACACCGTCAACACCGACACCAATGTGCGCCAGCTTGCCGCGCCCGAAGGGGCCGTGAACATCAATATGGGCACGCTGGTCGGCAGCTATGCCAGCGTGGCGCGGATGCTGGACGAAATGGCGCAGGTGCCCAATACCGGCGGCGTGCTGCTGACCTTCGACGATTTCCTGGAAGGGGTGGAAGCGTTCGGCACGCGCATCCAGCCGCTGATGAAGAGCCGCGCCGAAAGCGCCCGACATTCCCAATCTTCCCACAGAAGTTAACCACCAAAGCCGTTGGTAGCCGGGACGCCTGGATGCACGCCTCCCCCTTTCCCACCACGGCAATTCCGCATGATTGTCCAAATCCCGCGCGCCCTGGCCACGACGCGGGCGCCATGTCCCTCTAGCTTGGCCCAAGGAGACGCCGACCCGCACGGCTGCGTCATGGCGGGAGGATCAACAGGGTGGCGAGCATGGATGCGCCGATCGTCGGCACATATCGCACCGTCCGCTTCCGCGCCGGGCCGGTCGATGCGATCGCGAGCGATGTCGATCTGCTGATCGTCGGCATGCCGGTCCTGTCCGCCACGAGCCGGATCGATCCTGGCGCCTGCGCGCTCGACGCCGCCCTGTCAGGCACCTTGTCGCAATTGCGCGCGGGCGGCCTGTTCGACGGCAGGTTCGGCGAGACGATGATCCTGTCCAGCCCGCCGCCGCCGGTGCGCTGCCGGTCGCTGATGATTGTGGGCATGGGAGAAATCGACGATCTGGATGCCGAACGGCTGGGCCGGCTGGCCGCCGTGGCGATGCGCGCAGCGCTCCGGCTCGACAGCTGTTCGATCGCCTGCCTGCTGCGGCTGCTCGATCCGGCGGCAACGAAGGTTGGGCAACGCGCTGCCGCCCGTGCGATGATGGCCGGCGTGCTGGCGGCGCTGGACGCCTATCTCTCTCCCGGCCGGTTCGCCGGCCTGAACTGGACCTTCGACCAGCCCGACAACGCCGCCGACGTGCTGGGCACGATCATCGCACAATGGCCGGCCGCGCCGCGATGAGGCACGACTATCGCATGGACTTGGGAAGCGGAACACGCCACTCTGGCGCGATGCAGCCCGGTCCGATCCACAGCCACGACATGCAGCCTGCGATCACCCCCATATCGATCCTGGTGGTGGACGATCATGCGCTGCTGCGTGAGGGCGTGCGGGCGATGCTGGCGACCCAGGCCGATATGCGGATCATCGGCGAGGCGGACAATGGCCGGCGCGCGGTGGAGGAATATGCGCGATTGCGCCCCGACATCGTGCTGATGGACCTGCAGATGGCGGAAATGCCGGGGCTCGACGCGATCGCCGCGATCCGGGCCATCCATCCCGACGCCCGGATCATCGTGCTGACCACCTATTCGGGCGATGGCCGCGCGATCAAGGCGCTGCGCGCAGGGGCGATGGGCTATCTGCTCAAGGCCAGCCTGCGCAAGCAGCTGCTCGACGCGATCCGGTCAGTGCATCTGGGCGGCAAGCATCTCGACGCCACCGTCGCCACCGCGATCGCCCTGCATGTGCTGGAAGACCCGCTGACCGAGCGCGAGATCGCGGTGCTTTCGCTGGCGGCCTGGGGCAACAGCAACAAGCAGGTCGCGGCGCGACTCGATATCAGCGAAGAGACGGTGAAGGGCCATATGAAGTCGATCTTCTCGAAGCTCGACGCGACCGATCGCACCCATGCGGTGACGCTGGCGATCAAGCGCGGACTGATCGACCTCTGACGACATGGCGCGCGAGCGCCCCCTTTGCATCGGAATGATCGCTAACATGTCAGCCTGATCCAAGATCGGGCGGCGACGGACAGCTATGATCGCGCGCGTCAGGCCAGTGACTGACCATTTCTATTTTTTAGAACAAGCCGGTGCATTTTTATCTGGATATTTCGGATCAGGCACGCCGGCTAACACTGTCTTCACAGCAGCGACGACTGCTCGAAACCAAGGAGCCGACCCATGACGATCACCGCCACGCCGACGCCGGGCAAGTCCCTCATCTCGCCGACCGACCACACTTTGGTCCTGATCGACTTCCAGTCGCAAATGGCCTTCGCCACCAAGTCGATCGCGCCGGAACTGCTGCGCAACAATGCCGCCCTGATCAGCCGCGCCGCCCAGTCGTTCGGCGTGTCGACCATCCTGACCACCGTGGCCGAAAAGAGCTTTTCGGGGCCGATGTTCAGCGAGATCACCGACGCCTTCCCCGGCCAGCCCCTGCTCGACCGCACCAGCATGAACACCTGGGAAGATGCCGCCGTGATCGAGGAAGTGAACCGCATCGGCAAGGAGCGGATCATCTTCGCCGGCCTGTGGACCAGCGTCTGCATCGTCGGCCCGGTCGCCTCCGCGATCGACCAGGGCTTCGACGTCTATTTCATCGCCGACGCCTGTGGCGACATCAGCGAGGAAGCGCATGAGCGCGCCGTGCAGCGCATGATCCAGCTCGGCGCCAAGCCGATGACCTCGCTCCAATATATGCTGGAACTGCAGCGCGACTGGGCGCGCACCGAAACCTATGAGTCCACCACCGGCATCGCCAAGGAATTTGGCGGCGCATACGGCCTGGGCATCAAATATGCGAAGGCCATGTTCGGCGCCTCCGAAGGCGGCCACTGACCTGCGCCAGGGGCCGGCGGTGCCTCCCCCTCTCCCCATGCACCGCCGGCCCTTTCCCCTCTCCCCTTTCCCCACCCGAGCAAAGGAAATCCCCATGAGCTTCGTGACCACGGATGACGGCGTCGACATCTTCTTCAAGGACTGGGGTCCAAAGGACGCCCAGCCCATCATGTTCCACCATGGCTGGCCGCTGTCGTCGGACGACTGGGACGCGCAGATGCTGTTCTTCCTGTCGAAGGGCTATCGCGTCGTCGCCCATGACCGTCGCGGCCATGGCCGCTCGGCCCAGGTGAGCGAAGGCCATGACATGGCCCATTATGCCGCCGACGCAGCCGCCGTCGCCCGCCATCTCGACCTCAGGAACGCCATCCATATCGGTCATTCGACCGGCGGCGGCGAAGTGGCCGCCTATGTCGCCCGCCATGGCCTGCCCGAAGGCCGCGTGGCCAAGGCCGTGCTGGTCAGTTCGGTGCCGCCGATCATGCTGAAGACCGACCGTTATCCCGGTGGCCTGCCCATGGACGTGTTCGACGGGCTGCGCGCCGGCCTCGCCGCCAACCGTGCGCAATTCTTCCACGATGTCGCCGCCGGCCCCTTCTACGGCTTTAACCGCGACGGCGCGGACGTGAAGCCGGCCGTCATCGACAATTGGTGGCGCCAGGGCATGATGGGCAGCGCCAAGGCCCATTATGAAGGCATCAAGGCCTTCTCCGAAACCGACCAGACCGACGATCTGACCGCGATCACCGTGCCGACCCTGGTGCTGCATGGCGATGACGACCAGGTCGTGCCCTACAAGAATGCCGGCGTGCTGCAGGCGCAGATCCTGCCTAATGCGACCCTCAAGATTTACGAGGGCTATTCGCACGGCATGCTGACGGTGAATGCCGACGTGCTGAACGCCGACATCCTCGCCTTCATCCAGGCCTGATCGCAGACGCAGGAGACCGGCGATGAAAGTCTATCTTCTCTCCCTCGGCGCCGGTCTCCTGGTCGGCATCGTCTATTCGCTGCTGGGGGTGCGCTCGCCCGCGCCCCCAGTAGTGGCCCTGATCGGCCTGCTGGGCATATTGGTCGGCGAACAGATCGTGCCGATCGCCAGGCGCTGGGCCGATGCCCATGAACTGACCCGCTTCGTGCGCAACGAATGCCGCGACCATGTGCTGGGCACGCTCCCGAACAACCAGGCCGACAATCAAAAGGGCGACGCGTGATTACCCGCCGCGACGCCATGGCCGGGGTGGCCGCCTCCGCCCTTCTCTCCCCCTTCACCGCTCACGCCAAGGACCGCCCCATGACCGACACGATCATCGTCAATGCCAAGGTGACGACGCTGGACCGGAGCAATCCGGTGGCGGAAGCGGTCGCGATCCGCGACGGCAAGTTCCTGGCCGTGGGCAGCGAGGCGGAGGTGCGCGCCGCCGCGCCGGACGCAACGGTGATCGATGCCAAGGGCCATCGCCTGATCCCCGGCCTGATCGATAGCCATATGCACATCATTCGCGGCGGCCTGAATTTCAACATGGAACTGCGCTGGGACGGCGTGCCGACGCTGGCCGAGGCGATGGATATGCTTAAAAGCCAGGTCGCCCGTACCCCTGCTCCGCAATGGGTGCGCGTGGTCGGCGGCTTCACCGAACATCAGTTCGCGGAAAAGCGCCTGCCGACCATCGCCGAACTGAACGCCGTCGCGCCCGACACGCCGGTCTTCATCCTGCACCTCTATGATCGCGCGCTGCTCAACGCCGCCGCGCTGCGCGTCGTGGGCTATACCAAGGACACGCCCAATCCGCCGGGCGGCGAGATCGTCCGCGACGCGGCCGGCACCCCGACCGGCCTGCTGCTGGCCCAGCCCAATGCGACCATCCTCTATTCGACCCTGGCCAAGGGGCCGAAGCTGCCGCAGGACTATCAGCTCAATTCCACCCGCCACTTCATGCGCGACGTCAATGCGCTGGGCGTGACCGGCGTGATCGACGCCGGCGGCGGCTTCCAGAATTATCCCGACGATTACGAGATCATCGAGAAGCTGCATCAGGACGATCAACTGACCGTCCGCATCAGCTATAATCTCTTCACCCAGAAGCCCAAGGAGGAGCTGGCCGATTTCTCCGGTTGGGTGAAGCAGGTGACGCCGGGCCAGGGCGATGACAGCTATCGCCACAATGGCGCGGGCGAGATGCTGGTCTATTCCGCCGCCGACTTCGAGGATTTCCGCCAGCCCCGGCCGGACATGGCGCCCAGCATGGAGGGCGATCTGGAGCCGGTCATCCGCCTGCTGGCCGAGCATAAATGGCCCTGGCGCCTGCACGCCACCTATGACGAGACGATCGGCCGCGCGCTCGACGTCTATGAAAAGGTGAACCGGGATATCCCTTTGCAGGGCATCAACTGGTTCTTCGACCATGCCGAAACCATCAGCGACCGCAATATCGACCGGATCGCCGCACTGGGCGGCGGCATCGCGGTGCAGCATCGCATGGCCTATCAGGGCGAATATTTCGTCGAACGCTATGGCGCCAAGGCGGCCGAGCGCACCCCGCCCATTTCCCGCATGATCGCAGCGGGCATCCCGGTTGGCGCAGGCACCGACGCGACCCGCGTCGCCAGCTACAATCCATGGGTATCCTTGAGCTGGCTCGTCACCGGCCGCACCGTCGGCGGCTTCGCCCTCTACCGCGGCGACAATCGCGTCAGCCGGGAAAAGGCGCTGGCGATGTGGACGCATGAGAATACATGGTTCTCCAACGAGATCGGCAAGAAGGGGCAGATCAAGGCCGGGCAACTGGCCGACCTCGCCTTGCTGTCGGCCGACTATTTTGCGGTGCCGGAGGATCAGATCGTCCATATCCGATCGGTCCTGACCCTGCTCGGCGGCAAGGTGGTCCATGGCGAGGGCGATTATGCCCCGCTCGCGCCCGACCTGCCAAAGCCCATGCCCGACTGGTCGCCGGTCGCCACCTTCGGCGGCTATCACAAGACCCGTGAGGCGCGCGCGCAGCTGGCATCGGCCTGTGGCTGCCATTCGGCCTGCGGCGTCCATGGCCATGACCATGCCGCGGCGCTGGGCGCAGATGTGCCGGCCGCCGATGTCCAGACCTTCTGGGGATCGCTCGGCTGCGGCTGCTGGGCCGTCTGACGATAACCGCAAATCATTGTCATTCCCGCGCAAGCGGGAATCCATCTCGCAACCAAGCCCGACGGCGCAACGCCCGGAGATGGATCCCCGCCTTCGCGGGGATGACGAGAAAGACTTCCTGCCTGGAGATAGTCCATGAAGCGCTTCGCCTTCCTATTCGCCGCCGCCATCCTGATGCCTATGCCGGTCGCCATCGCAAAGCCCGCCGCCAGCGCCGATTATGCGGTCGGCCCGCAATATGACACGACCCATGTCTATGTGCCCGAAGGCCAGTTCGACGCCTTCGTCACCAGCTTCGTCGCGACCTTCGGTGGCACCACGTCGAAGCAGGGCGAGTTCCAGGTGACGCCGACGCCCAGCCTGACCAAGTCGCAACTGGCACTGACCCCGGCCGGCACCGTCTCGGTCTTCGGCTTCAAGACGCCGATCCCCTATCCGTTCGGCGATGAGCGGACCGGCTATCTGGTGAGCGACATGGACGGTGCCGTTGCCTCCGCGCTCAAGCATGGCGCAGTGCGCCGCATCACTACCTTCCCCGACCCGATCGGCCGCGACGTGGTGGTGCAATGGGCTGGTGGCGTGAACATGCAACTCTACTGGCACACCGCCAAGCCCAGCTATCCCGCGCTGACCACCGTGCCGGAAAACCGCATCTACCTGACCGCCGACGTCGCTGACCGGTTCATCAGGGACTGGACCGGCTTTGCCCATGGCAGGATCGTCTCCGACGATCGCGCCGCCAAGGGCGAGGAAATCGGCCAGCCCGGCAAGACGATCCGCCGCGTCGCCATCGAGAGCGGCTATGGCAAGATGACCGTCTTCGTCTCGGACGGCCAACTCCCCTGGCCCTATGGCCGCGACATGACCGGTTATGAGGTCGCCGACATGGACGCCACGCTGGCCAAGGCGAAGACCGCCGGCGTCGAAACATTGGTCGCGCCGCAGAGCGTCGCCGGTCGCCAGAGCGCGATCCTGCGCTTCCCCGGCGGCTATATCGCTGAAGTTCATGCGCCCGAGGCGAACTAGGATGCGCGCCGACCGCGATCCCCGCTTCGTTGACGCGATCCTCGACTGGAAGCCGACCTGGTTCATCGCGCGACTGCTGCTGGTCGGCGCCTATCTGCTGGGCGGCATCGTCAAGCTGACGGACTGGCCGGCGGCGGTTGCCGAGCAGGCGCATTTCGGCATGAACCCGCCAGCGCTCTGGGCCGCGCTCACCATCGCGATCGAACTGATCGGGCCGATCCTGATCCTGACCGGCCGCATGGCCTGGCTGGGCGCGGGGATGCTGGGCGTCTTCACCCTGCTGGCCGCCTTCACGGCCAACGCCTTCTGGATGATGCCGATGGGGCAGGAGCGGTTCATAGCCACCAATGCTTTTTTCGAGCATCTGGGTCTGATCGGCGGCTTCATCCTGGCGGCGCTGGTCGCCGAACAGGCGCAGCGCCGTGTGTAAAAAATCAGTCTGCCTTGCCCTCTCGCTCTGCGCTTGCCCGCCGCTGGCCGCGCAGACGCGGGAGGCCTGGCAGGCGCCGCCCCTGTCGATCACCCGCTATGACGAGGATTGGTCGGATCTGGCGGACGCTCAAAAGCGCAACCATCACTGGACGGGGCAGTTCAAATATATCCCGCTGGGCGCCGATGTCTGGCTGTCCACCGGCGTCGAGCTGCGGCTGCGCAACGAAAATTATGCCGACAATCTCTGGGGCGGGGCCGATGCGCCCGACGACAGCTATTTATGGGCACGCGCCATGCCCTATGCCGACCTGCATGTCGGCGCGCCGGACCGGCTCCATGCCCGTGCCTTTGTCCAGCCGATCATCAGCCATGCGGTCGGCGTTGCGCCCTCGGCCAGCCCGATCGACCAGAGCCGGCTCGACCTGCTCCAGGGCTTTGCCGAACTGGGCGCCGGCCCCGTCACCCTGCGCGCCGGGCGCCAGATGGTTTCACTCGGCACCGAAAGGCTGGTCGGCACCCGCTATGGTCCCAACACCCCGCTGGCGTTCGACGGCGTGCGCGGCAGCCTGTCCCTGGGCGAAGGCCGCGCGCTCGACCTGTTCCTGCTCAACCCGGTACAGCCCGGCCCCGCCAGTTTCGACGATCGCACGTCCGACACCCGCAGGCTGTGGGGGGCCTATGCGACGCTGCCGGATCTCGACCTCTATTATCTGGGCTATCGCAACCGCGCCGCGCGCTTCGGCGGGCTGACGGGGCGGGAGGAGCGCCACAGCCTCGGCCTTCGTTCGCATGGCGCGCGGGGCGACTGGCACTGGAATGTCGAGGGCGTCTATCAGTTCGGCCATTATGACGGGCAGCGCATTTCCGCCTGGACGATCGGCACCGAGGTCGGCCGCACCCTGCCCGACCTGCCGCTGTCGCCCGACGCCACCTTGCGCTTCAACATCGTGAGCGGCGATCGTGACAGCGAAGATGACAGGCTGGGCACGTTCAACGCGCTCTTCCCCAAGGGCAAATATTTCGGCGAACTCTCGCCCGTTGGGCCGACCAACATCGTCAGCCTCAATCCCCGGATCAGCGCGCCGCTGGGCGACGGCTTTTCCGCCAGCGTCGCCGGCATGGCCTATTGGCGATACGCCCGCCATGACGGCGTCTACGACATTCCCGGCAACCTGATCCGTGGCCCCGGCGACAGCCGCGCCCGCTTCATCGGCAAGGAGGTGGAGGCGACGCTGGCCTGGCAGGCGACGGCGGAGCTGGAACTGTCAACTTCGCTGTCCTTCTTCGCACCGGGCGCCTTCATCCGTGAGACCGGCCCGGCCCAGACCATCGCCATGACCGGCCTTGAGGCCAATTTCCGTTTCTAGATCATGTTGAGGAGCATCATCATGCCGCCAGCGTCCCAAAGCGCATCCCCCCTGCCCGGCCTGCTCTTGCTGCTGTCGGCGACCACCGGCCTGGTCGACGCGGTCAGCGTGCTGGGCCTGGGCAAGGTGTTCACCGCCAACATGACCGGCAATGTCGTGTTCCTGGGCTTCGCTGCGGCACAGACGCCAGGCTTCAGGGTGGCGCCCTATCTGGTCGCGCTGCTGACCTTCTTCATCGGCGCGCTGATCGCCGGCCGGGTCGGCCAGGGCTTGGGCAAACGCCCGCTGCGCCACTGGCTGACGGTCGCCGCGCTGATCGAGGCGGCATTGCTGTGGATCGCGGCGGTGGTCGCGCTGAACTTCCATGTGCCCACGCTCCAGCCCGCCGCCGGCCTGTTCGCGATCATCGGCCTGACCGCGATCGCGATGGGCTTTCGCAACGCCACCATCCGGCAGTTGAAGGTGCCCGACCTTACCACCACCGTGCTGACCCTGACCGTCACCGGCATTGCGGCGGATTCCAGCCTCGCGGGCGGCGCCAATCCCAATCTTGGCCGGCGGATCGCGGCGATCGTCGCCATCTTCGCGGGCGCGGCGGCCGGCGCGCTGATGGTGGTGCATATGGGGCTGGCGCTGCCGCTGATGGTATCGGGCGCGATCGTGCTGGTCGGCACCCTGCTCTGCGTCCGCCACCCGGCGGCCGCCCTGCCCCACGGGGGCTGAAGATCAGGGCAGCGCGACCCGCGCGAACCGCCGGTCGGGCACGAACCAGAGCGCTACGACCAGCACATAGAGCGCGACCGCCAGCCAGCGGCTGACGAAGCTCAGGGGAATGGCCGCGCCATATATGGCCAGCGTTCCCCACCCCTTCCAGTCCATGCCGAGCGCGCGGGCGAGCCTGGAGCCTGCGCCATTGCAGGCGATGATCGCCCGTTCGGTCAGGAAATAGCCGATCGCCGCCGCGCCCAACACCATGCCATAGGCCGCCGTCGCTCCGGTCGACCAGGCGCTCTCGTCCAGCCAGCGGATGACGAACGGCACCAGGCTGAGCCAGAAGAGCAGGAAGAGATTGGCCCACAGCACCCGCCCGTCGATGCGCGGGTTGAGCTGGAACAGATGATGGTGATTGTTCCAGTAGAGGCCGACATTCACGAAGCTGAGCAGATAGGCGATCAGCAACGGCAGGCATTGGGTGAGATCGGCGAGCGATCCCCCGCGCGGCACCTTCAGTTCCAGCACCATGATGGTGATGATGATCGCGATCACCCCGTCGGTGAACGCCTCCAGCCTTTTGCTGTTCATGCCTGTGCCGCCAATGGCGATCCCTGCCAGGTCCGGCGCCAGGACAGCGGCGTGGTGCCGACCAGCCGCTTGAACAGCCGGGTCAGGTGCGCCTGGTCGGTCAGGCCGCAGGCGCTGGCGATGTCGGACAGGCTGTGGCCGGTTTCCAGCATCAGCCGCTGTGCCCGGCGGATGCGCTGGCGGATGACATAGGCATGGGGCGTCTCGCCCATGCTGACCTTGAACGCGCGGCAGAAATGACCGGGGCTCAGGCTCGCCACCAGCGCCAGTTCCTCCGTCACCAGCGTGCGGCCCAGCCGCGTCTCGACATAGGCGGTCACCTTGCGCAATTGCCAGCCGGCCAGCCCGCCGGTCGGCGGCGAGCAATGGCTGTCGGGACGCCGGGCCAGCATGGCGACGCCGTCGTCCGCATCCGTGCCCTGCCGCAGCAGGTTGCGCAGTTGATCGAGGCACAGGTCCGCCCGGTTGGGGTCGCGATGCAGCAGCATCTGCGCCCGCGTCAGCAGGTCCAGAAGCGGCGCGGCGTCGAGCCGATGCGGCAGGTTGGGGCGCGTGTTGAGACTGGCGATATCCGGCATGGCGGGAATGATGCGGCTGCGTCACGATTTCCCAAAGCCCGGATGGAGGGGGCGAGCGTCCCTCTAACGGGGGGCTTGTATCGCATCGGCCCGCAGCGCTACGGCTGTCGGTTCCTCCCGCCCCAAGGCCCCCATGTCGCGACCGAGCAGAAGATCATGAAGCGCCGGGCGATCATCACGGCGAGCGCGGCCATGCTGCTGGCCCAGCCGGGGCAGGCGCTGGACCCGAGCCAGTCGATCAGCCAGTTGCGCCACAGCCGCTGGACACTGAAGGACGGAGCGCCGGGCAATGTCCGTGCGCTGGCGCAGGGCAAGGACGGCTATCTGTGGCTGGGATCTTCGACCGGCCTCTACCGCTTTGACGGCATCCGGTTCGAGCGCATGCTGGCCGATCGCGACGACCCGCGCCGATCCTTGCAGGTCACCGCCCTGCTGGCGGCGCGCAATGGCGACATCTGGGTCGGCCATGATTTCGGCGGCATCGCCCTCTATCGCGACGGCCATCTGCGCGATGCCAATCCCTGGCCGGCGCAGGGCGGCGTCGCCGGCATCGTGGAGGCGCGCGACGGATCGATCTGGGTCGCGGCGGAAGCCCGCGGCAAGATGCTGCTATCGCGTTACCAGCATGGCCGCTGGCGCCGCTATGGCGCGCAGCAGGGCCTGACCGACGGCATGATGGGGCCGATGCTGGCCGCGTCGGACGGCAGCCTCTACCTCGCCTTGCCGCCGCACCTGCTGCGGCTGGCGCCCGGTGCCGCGCGCTTCGCCCCGCTGGCGATGCAGGTCGCCCCCTTCGCCGCGCTGGACGAGGACAGGGCGGGCCGGATATGGCTGGCGGACGACAGCGGCATCCGGCCGATTTCCGGCGGGCAGGCCGCGGCCCGGCTCGATCCCGTCAACACCCCCTATGTCACCCGCCATATCCATGTCGATCGCCAGGGCACGGCCTGGATTACCGGTCAGAATGGCGGCCTGGCGCGGCTTCCTGCGGGCGGCGACAAGGTCGAGGCCGCGGCCGGGCACATGCCGCTGTCGCTCGCCGCGCTGGAGGACCGGGAAGGCAATATCTGGGTCGGCACCGAGACCGGGGTGGAACGCTATGCCGCCGCCAGCCTGATCGGCGCGGGCGAGGAGGCGCTGGTGACCGGCTTCGTCGCGCCGGCGCGATCGGCCCATATCTTCTATGCCGGTATCGGCGGCGTCTATCGCGTCGGGCCGGGCCAGCGCCAGCCCCGGCTGATCTTCCCGCGCGCCGACATTGGCGTGCTGTGCGGCGACGACCGGCAATTGCTGGCGATCAGCCTGGAAGGCGCCTTCTTGCTCGACCTGGACGACCGCGGCGATGTCCGCCGCACGACGTCGGTCGAAGGGCCGCTGTCGGTCAGTTGCGCACGCGACGATCGCGGACAGTTCTGGACCGGGATGGACCGGCTCTACCGGCTGGACGGCGGGCGGCTGGTGCCGGCGAGCGGCGCGGCGGGGCAGCCGGGCGGCACCATCACCCTGTTGCGCGCCGATGGGCATGGCGGCCTGATCGCCGGGCGCAGCCGGCGCGGGCTGCTGCGCATTCGCGATGGCGAAGAGACGGCGCTGCTGCCCGCCGGGACCAGCCCGATCGGGTCGATCCTGACGTTGCGCGCGGATGGCGAAAGCTGGCTAATCGGCGGGATGAAGGGGCTGGCGCGCCTGAAGGGTGGCCGGTTGCAGTCATTGGGCGAACGCACCCATCCTTATCTGGCCGGGATTACCGGCATCGCCCGCACCGCCGATGGCTGGACCTGGATCAACGGTGCAACCGGTATCGTGCGGATGCGCAGCGATGCGCTGGACAAGGGCCTTGCCCAGCCCGATCGCCCCATCCCCTATCAGCGGGTCGGCCAGGAAGCCGATTATCGGGCGCGATCCAACCTGTTCGAGGCGAACGACATCGCCCTCGATCGCGACGGCCAGCTCTGGTTCGCCACCGATCAGGGTCTGGCCTGGAGCGATCCCGCCCGGCTGGCCCGCAATGGCGTGCCGCCGCCCGTGGCGATCCGGTCGCTGCGGGTCGATGGCAAGGCCTATCCGCTGGCCGCGGGCCGCATCGCCCTGCCCGCCCATAGCGGCCGGGTGCAGATCGACTATAGCGCCCTCAGCCTGACCGATGCGGCGCAGAACCGTTTCCGCTATCGGCTGGAGGGCAGCGGCACCGGCTGGTTCGATGCCGGGACGGAGCGGCAGGCGCTCTATACCAATCTGGCGCCCGGCCAATATCGCTTCCTTGTGATCGCGGCCAACAATGATGGGGTATGGAACAGGCAGGGCGCAGCGCTCGCGTTCGAGATCGCCCCAGCCTTCTACCAGACGCGCTGGTTCCGCATCCTGTGCATCAGCCTGATCCTGCTGGCCGGCTGGCTGCTCTACCGCCGGCGCCTGCATGTCGTGACCGAGCGGGCACGCAGCCGGGTCGAGGCACAGTTGACCGAGCGCGAACGGATCGCACGGGAACTGCACGACACGCTGTTGCAGGGGTTCCAGGGGCTGATGCTGCGCTTCCAGGCGGTGGTCGAGTTGCTGCCGCGCGGCGAACGCGCCCGCACCGAGCTGGAAGGCGCGCTCGACCGGGCCGAGGATGTGCTGGTCGACAGTCGCGAGCGGGTCCATTCGCTGCGACAGGCATTGCAGCCGGTGGCGATGGCGGTCCGTCTGCGCGCGCTGTTGGACGAGATGGTCGGCGACCGGCTGGACTGGCGCGTCGAGGAGGCCGGCACCGTGCGGCTGGTCTGCGCCCCGGTCGCCGACGAGATGATGCGGATCGCGCGCGAGGCGATCAGCAACAGCCTGCGCCATGCGGCGGCGCGGACCATCATCGTCGAGCTGCATCATGGCACCGACCGGCTGTCGCTGGCGATCATCGATGATGGCATCGGCCTGTCCGCAGCGGTGCTGGCGGCCGGATCGCGCGAAGGCCATTATGGCATGGTCGGCATGCGCGAACGGGCGCAACGGATGGATGGCGCGGTGGAGATCATCTCCACCACCAGGACCGGCACGACCATCCGCGTGACCGTGCCGGCCCGTGTCGCCTATCTGTGAGCGTCAGGCGGTGGCGGCACGCGGCGCGCCGCTGCGGCGGCTGAGCAGCAGCGCGATCAGCCCGAGGCTGGACGCAGCGGCCCCGGCGATCGCGACGAACGGCAGGTTCAACCCAGCGGCGATCACAGCGCCGCCCAGGGCTGCGCCGATCGCATTGCCCAGGTTGAAGGCGCCGATGTTCATCGAAGACGCCAGATTGGGCGCATCGGCCGCGGCGCTCATCACCCTCACCTGCAGCGGCGGCACCAGCGCGAAGCTGGCAATCCCCCACAGGAAGATCAGCACCGCCGTCGGCCCGGCAAAGGGCATGGCAAAGGCGAAGGCGATGAGGATCGCCGTCAGCGCAGCAAGCGTCACGATCAGCGTCCTGTCCACCGACCGGTCGGCAAAGCGCCCGCCCAGCCAGTTGCCGATGGTGAGGCCCACGCCATAGAGGACCAGCATCGCCGTCACGAAGCCGATCGAGCCATGGGTCTGATCGCGCAGGATCGGCGTGATATAGGTGAAGACGGTGAACATCGCGCTGGCGCCGACCACGGTAAGGCCGAGCGCGGCGAGCACCGGCCCGCGCATCAGCACGCGCAGTTCGGACCGTGCATCGCCCTCGGTCGGGGCCGGCATGTCGGGCAGGGTCAGGCGCAATGCCGCGATGGTGAGCACGCCCAGCGCCGCGATGCCCCAGAAGGCCGCACGCCAGCCCATGACTTCCCCCGCCCAGGTCGCCAGCGGCACGCCGACGACATTGGCGATGGTCAGCCCCATGAACATGGCGGCGACCGCGCCCGCCTGCCGCTGGGGCGGGACCAGGCTGGCGGCGACGATCGATCCGACGCCGAAGAAGGCGCCATGGTTGAGCGAGGTGATGATGCGCGCGAACAGCAGCATCGCATAGCTGGTGGAGAGCGCCGCGATCAGATTGCCGATGGTGAAGATGGCGGCGAGGCCGATCAGCAGGGTGCGGCGCGGCAAGCGGCCGGTGGTCAGCGTCATCAGCGGCGCGCCCAGCATGACGCCGATCGCATAGGCGCTGATAAGCAGGCCGGCGGCGGGGATGGAGACGCCAAGATCGGTGGCGATGACGGGCAACAGGCCCATCGGCGCAAATTCGGTGACGCCGATGCCGAAGGCACCGGCCGCCAGCGCGAGCAGCGGTGGATTGATCTTCATGATGCTCCTCCCGTCAGACAAGCGGCGGGTTCAGCCGGGCGAAACCGGCCTGTTGGTGATAGGGGGCGTGGGGATAGGCCGGCATCTGGTAGCTGGCCCGGTCGAGCCGGGCGACCTGATCGGCGGTCAGCGACCAGCCGACCGCACCCAGATTCTGGCGCAACTGTTCCTCGTTGCGGGCGCCGATGATGACCGACGACACGGTCGGCCGCTGCAACAGCCAGTTGAGCGCGACCTGCGGCACCGTCTTGCCGATTTCCGCCGCAATTTCGTCCAGCGCATCGACCACGCGGTAGAGATGCTCCTCCTCCACCGGCGGCGCGAAGGCGGCGGTCTGGTGGAGGCGGCTGCCCTCCGGGATCGGGCTGCTGCGCCTGATCTTGCCGGTCAGGCGGCCCCAGCCGAGCGGGCTCCACACCAGTGCGCCGACGCCCTGGTCGGCGGCGAGCGGCATCAGATCGGCCTCATAGGCGCGACCGATCAGCGAATAATAGACCTGGTGCGCGACGAAGCGCGGCCAGCCATGGCGATCCGCCACGTCCAGCGCCTTCATCAACTGCCAGCCGGGATAGTTGGACACGCCGACATGGCGCAGCTTGCCGGCACGGACCAATTGGTCGAGCGTCGCCAGCAATTCCTCGACCGGGGTCGACGCGTCGAAGGCGTGAAGTTGCAGCAGGTCGATATGATCGGTGCCAAGGCGCCGGAGCGCGGCTTCCACGCCGCCGATCAGCCGGTCGCGCGATACGCCCCAGTCATTGGGACCATCGCCGGTCGGCAGGCCGAGCTTGGTCGAGATCAGAAGCTGATCGCGCCGTCCCCTGATCGCCGCGCCCAGCACCTCTTCGGACGCGCCGTTCGAATAGACGTCGGCAGTGTCGAACAGGGTGATGCCGGCTTCGAGGCAGATGTCGAGCAGCCGGCGCGCCTCCTGCGCGTCGCTGTTGCCCCAAGCGCCGAACAGGGGCCCTGAGCCGCCGAAGGTGCCGGTGCCGAAACTGAGCGCCGGCACGCGCAGGCCTGACGCCCCCAATTGCCGATATTCCATCGTCATCCCTTTCCATTCCGTGATGCACGCATAAATGGAAGGCAGGACTCCCCGCGTTTAGAGGGCCGCAAGGCGAAGGATCTTTGCAATGGATGAAAAGATACCCTTTCATGCCGATCGGGCGCGGGCGCTGGAAACCTTTGCCACCGTGGTGGCCGAGGGCAGTTTTTCGGCCGCCGGGCGATTGCTGGGCCTCACCCCTTCCGCGGTCAGCCGCGCGGTCGACCGGATCGAGGATCGGCTGGGGGTGCGGCTATTGCTGCGCTCCACCCGCGCGCTGACGCTGACGGCGGAGGGGCAGGCCTATCTGGCCAGCGCGCGCCGCATCCTGGCCGACCTGGACGAGGCGGAACAGACGATCGCCGATCGCGGCGCGCCGCCCGGGCGGCTGCGGGTCAGCGCCGCCCATTCCCATGGCCGGCTGTGCATCGTGCCGCTGCTCGGCGAATTTGCCCAGCTCTATCCGCACATATTGGTCGACATCAGCCTGAGCGACCGGCTGGTCGACATTGCCGGCGGGCAAGCCGATGTCGCGATCCGCTTCGGGCCGCTGGCCGACAGCCCGCTGACCGCCCGCAAGCTGGGCGAGAATGGCCGCGTCATCGTCGCCTCCCCCGCCTATCTCGCCCGGCATGGCACGCCGGTCGTGCCGGAGGATCTGCACGATCATAATTGCCTGAACTTCAATTTTCGCCGCGCCGAACCGGTCTGGCCCTTCCGCAAGGACGGGCGTGACTATGCGCTGAGCGTGCGCGGCACGATCGAGGCGAATAATGGCGAAACGCTGGGGCAGTTGGCGGCCGATGGCGTCGGCATCACGCGGGTCGGCCGGTTCAGCGTCCAGCCCGAACTGGCGTCGGGCGATCTGGTGCCATTACTGGAAGACTATAATCCCGGCGATATCGAGACGATCCATGCCGTGTTCCTGGGCGGCACCAATGTGCCGGCACGGCTGCGCGTATTCGTGGACTTCCTCGCGGAACGGCTGACGCGACCTGTATTGGTGGCCTGAGCCAGGCGGCGCCTATATATCCCCGCGGCGGACCAGTTGCCGGCTGATCCGGGCTGGTGCCAGATGGCGGCAGAGCGCGTCCAGTGCTGCCGTCATATAAGCTGCGCATCACTGTCATGCGCGCTTCATACTCCCCTCCTACCCGAGCGCCGAAAGGGGAGAAATATCATGCACTTCCGTTCTCTAGCTCTCGCTGCCATCAGCCTGCCCGTTTTCGCTACGGCAACCGCCCATGCCGAAACGCCCGATGCCGCCCCAGCCGATTCGATCATCGTCACCGCGCAGCTGCGCGAACAGGATCCTATCGACGTGCCGATGGCGCTGAGCGTCGTCGGCAATGAACAGATGGACCGTATGGGCCTTTATGAGTTCGATGCGCTGTCGCGCTTCGTGCCGGGTTTCGACGTCCAGAACCAGTCGCCCAACAATCCCGGCTTCGTGATGCGCGGCATCACGTCGGATAGCGGCACCGCCAGCAACGAACCGCGCGTGTCGGTCTATCAGGATGGCGTCTCCATCTCCAAGTCGCGCGGCTCCTATGTCGAGTTGTTCGACATAGAGCGGGTCGAGATCGCCAAGGGGCCGCAATCGACCCTCTATGGTCGCGGTGCGCTGATCGGCGCGGTCAACATCATCCAGAACAAGGCGCAGCTCGACAATATCGAAGCGGCAGGTCGGGTCTCCTATGGCAATTACAACAGCTGGCTGACCGAGGGCATGGTCAACGCGCCGATCGGCGAGGGCATGGCGATCCGCCTGGCCGGCCGCATCCGCAAGCGCGACGGCTATACCGAAAATCTGCTGGGCGGCGCCGACTTCAACTCGGCCGACACCAAGGCGGTGCGCGGCAGCTTCCATGGCGAGAAGGGCGATTTGAGCTTCGACCTGATCGGCAATTATCAGAAGGACACGCCAAACGGCACCGGCTTCAAGTCGATCGCCTATAATCCGACCGATCCGGCTACCGGTGCCGTGATCGGCGATCGCAGCCGCAACAGCGGCGCCGCGCTGGCAGCGGCCGATGGCTTCGAGGGTGGCAAGGGGCTGGGCCTTGATCGCCAGGTCTGGGGCGTCACCGGCATCGCCAGGCTGAAGCTCAACGACCAGTTCAACCTCACGTCCACCACTGCCTTCCGCCGCTTCGACGCGCTGGAAATCTTCGACGCGGACGGCATTTCCCTGCCGATGCTGACCGCGGCGGAAGATGCGCGCGGCCGCCAGTTCAGCCAGGAATTCCGCCTGACCTATGACAGCGGCCCGATCACGGCATTCCTGGGCGGCAGCTATTTCTGGGAAAATGGCACGCAGCGCGTTCCCACCCAGTTTGACGAGCGCGCCACCCTCGCCCGGCTGGCCGGCGCGCTGAACGGCGGCGGTGCTATCCCCGGCCGCGCCGCCACCGATCCGGTGCCGGCCGCCCTGCTCGCCAGCCCCGCCTTCACCGGCGCGCTGCTGCAGGGTGTCGCCAGCGCCTATGGCGTCAGCCTGTCGAGCGCGCAGGCCCAGGCGATCGCCGCCAACCTCAAGTCCAACCATCTCGAAAGCACCACCAATGGCGCGCGCACCCGCGCCTTCGACCTGTTCGGCGACGTGACCCTGCGCCTGTCCGACCAGTTCGAGCTTGGCGGCGGTCTGCGCTACACCCATGACGACAAGCGCAGCACCTATATGTCGTCGGTCGACAATGGCCGGTCGATCCTGGGCGGGCTGATCGGCGCGCTGAGCCAGCCGGCGGCGGTGCGCACCGCGCTGCTGCAGGCGCTGGCCGTGCCCGGCGCGGCGAACATCCCGACCTCGGCCGCCTATCCGGTGCCGATGTTCGGCCTCGGCGCCCAGCCGACCGCCGGCAATGGCGGGGTCGACAGCGACACGCTGCGCAATGGCGGCTTTTCCTGGCGCCTGACCGCCCGCTACAAGCCGGGCACCGACACCAGCCTCTATGCCACCTATGCCCGTGGCCGTCGCCCGCAAGTGCTGGCGGCCAGCGCGCCGTCCGCGCCGATGGGCGCCACCCGCTTTTCCGTGCTGGACTCCGAAACGGTCGACAGTTTCGAACTGGGCGCAAAGACCGCGCTGATGAACCGCACCCTGTTCCTCGACGGGGCGGCCTTCTTCTACCAATATGATAATTTCCAGACCACGGTGCAGCAAGGCACGCAGTTCGTCCTGACCAACGCCGGCAAGGCGGAAAGCTATGGCTTCGAAGGGCAGATGCGCTGGGTGCCGAGCGATGTGCTGACCTTGTTCGCGACCTATGCCTATAATCACAGCCGCTTCAAGACGGGCGTGCGCGACGGCAACCGCTTCCGCCTGTCGCCCGACCATAGCGCGTCCTTCGGTGCGCAGGCGTCCCTGCCCGCCGGCCCCGGCCGCATCGTCTTCACGCCCAGCGTCACCTGGCAGTCGAAGGTCTATTTCGACGATGACAATGACCGCCCGGACCTGCAGCAGCCGCCCGCCGCTCTGGTCGCCGACACTATCCAGGACGAATTTCAGGGCAGCTATGCGCTGGTCAATGCGCGGCTTGGCTATGAAGCGCCCGGTGGCGCCTGGCGGATCGAGGGCTTCATCGAGAACGCCTTCGACAAGAAATATATCATGGATGCGGGCAATACCGGCGACAGCCTGGGCATGCCGACCTTCATCGGTGGTGCGCCGCGCTTCTATGGCGTGTCGGCCAGCTTCCGCTTTGGCGGTGCGCAATGAGCGAGGACAGCATGAAGCTTGACCGTCGCGCGGCGCTGGGCCTGATCGGCTCGGGCGCTGCCCTCCCCGGCATCGGCATGGCGGCGACACAAGCCGCCGCCAGCTTCGTCCATGGCGTGGCCAGCGGCGACCCGACCGAGCGCGGCGCGATCCTGTGGACCCGCGTCACCCCGGCCGACCCGGCGCAGCAGGCGGCGATCGCGCTGCGCTGGCATGTCGCCGAAAGCGCCGGCGGCAAGCCGGTCGAAAGCGGCACGGCGCAGGCACGCCCCGCCCGCGACTTCACCGTCAAGGTCGAGCCGCGCAGCCTCAAGGCCGGCCATGACTATCATTACTGGTTCGAACTGGCGGACGGCACGCCATCGCCGGTCGGCCGCTTTCGCACCCTGGCCAGGGGTGCCGCGGCCGATGCCGTGCTGGCGGTGGTCTCCTGCCAGCTCTACCCCGGCGGCTTCTTCACCGCCTATGACTCGATCGCCGCGCTCGACCGGATCGATGCGATCGTGCATCTGGGCGACTATATCTATGAATATGGCGCCGACGGCTATGGCGCGGAGATCGGCCAGAAGATCGGGCGCGGGCTGGAACCCGCGCATGAGATCGTGACGCTGGCCGACTATCGCACCCGCCACGCCCATTACAAGGGCGACAGGAGCCTGCAGGCGGCCCATGCCCGTGCCGCCTTCATCTGCGTCTGGGACGATCATGAAACCGCGAATGACAGCTGGATCGGCGGCGCGGAAAATCACCAGCCCGCGACCGAGGGCGACTGGGCCAAGCGCAAGGCGGCCGCGATGCAGGCCTATTTCGAATGGATGCCGATCCGCGATCCGCAGGGCAATGATCCCTGGGAAGCGATCAACCGCCGGTTCGACTTTGGCGATCTCGCCACCCTGCTGATGGTCGAGACGCGCCTGCTCGCCCGCAGCGAACAGGCCGGCTTCAAGGGCGAGACGCCGGGCCGATCGGAAGTTGCGGCGGTGCTGGCCGAACGCAACCGGCCGGACCGCGAGATGCTGGGCGAGCCGCAGCGCGCCTGGCTGGAAAAGGAACTGGCCGCGTCGGTCAAGGCCGGCACGCCCTGGCAGATATTGGGCAATCAGGTGGTGATGGCGCGGGTCAACGGCCCGGACCTTGCCAAGCTGTTCGGCGCGGAGAAGGCCGCGGCGATGGTCGCGACGCTGGAACCGTCGGTGCGGGCGCAGGTGGAACTGGCGCAAGCGGGCTATCGCGCCGGCCTGCCGTTCAACCTCGATGCCTGGGACGGCTATCCGGCCGCGCGCGAGCGGCTCTACCAGAGCATCCGCCGGGCCGGCGCCCATCCGCTGGTGCTGGCCGGCGACAGCCATGCCTTCTGGGCCAATCAACTGGCCGACGCACAGGGCAATGCCATCGGCGTGGAATTTGGCACGTCATCGATCAGCAGCCCGTCGATCGGCGACATGCTGCCGAAAATGCCGATCGGCGACCTGCTGCAACAGGCAAGCCCGGAGGTCGCCTTCTGCGACCAGCGCGCCAAGGGCTATATCCTGCTGACGCTGACACGGGAAAAGGCGACCGGCGACTATATCGCCATGTCGACCATCTACGCCCCCAAAGCGGAAGCGCGCACGCTCAAGCGCTTCTCGCTGCCAGCGGGCGCCACCCGGTTCGACGCGACCTGAAAGCGTCGGGGGCTGCGGATGCCCTGCCCGCAGCCCCCGACCTCGCGAGACTTACCGCTCCCTGATGACGAGCGATTTACCCGCATATTTCGCCGGATCGACGTTCGGCAAGGTCTGGATCTTGCGCCCCTTGCGGCTCATCCAGGTGACTTCGACCTTGACCGCATCCGTGGTTTTCAGGCCGAAATGCAGAGGCGCCGCATTTTCCGAATTATAGCCGTCGCCCGTCGACAGCTGTCGCGTGGCCAATATCTTGCCGGCCTTGTCATAGAGGCGCACTTCCGCCCCCATGCGGGTGAAACGCCCCTTCGCGTCGAGCAGTGTAACCGACAGGCTGCGCCTGGCCGCTGCCCGGTCCAGATCATTGTGGAACAGGAAATGGCCGCCCTGGCTGGTATAGCCACGCATCACCGACAGATCGAGCGCACCGTCCCGGTCATAATCGACCCATTGCACGCCATGGTCGCCG
Source organism: Sphingobium sp. MP9-4 (assembly GCF_005281675.1). Lineage (NCBI taxonomy): Bacteria > Pseudomonadati > Pseudomonadota > Alphaproteobacteria > Sphingomonadales > Sphingobiaceae > Sphingobium > Sphingobium sp. MP9-4. The sequence continues at coordinate 41,502 of NZ_LUFI01000014.1, forward strand.
ACATTGAGCTGCGACGTTTCGGCCAGAACCTGGCGGAAGCCCTTGCCCGCTTCATTATGGAAGAGGCTGTCCCTGGGCTGCTGCTGGTCGCGCGGGCCATGATAGGAGGTGACATAGAGGTCGAGATAGCCGTCATTGTCATAATCACCCCACACCGCGCCGACGGCATGATTGTCGATGCCGACCCCCATCTCCTTGGCGACGTTGGTGAAGGTGCCGTCGCCATTATTATGGTAGAGCGCATTCACGCCATAATTGGGCACGAACAGATCAAGATAGCCGTCATTGTCATAGTCGCCAACGGCGCAGCCGACACCGCCTTCCTCCTTGGAACGGCCCGGATTGTCCAGGCCCAGTTCGGGCGCGACATCGGTGAAGCTGCCGTCGCCATTGTTGCGCCACAGCGCATCGGCCGCGCCTGACTGATTGGCCAGGAAGACGTCCAGAAAGCCGTCGCGATTATAGTCGAACCAGCAGGCGCCCACGGTCGGCCGGCTATCCGACACGCCGGTGCCGGCCAAGACCTGCACGAACTTGCCCTTGTCGTTGCGATAGAGGCTGTTGGGGCCGATGCGATTGGCAGCATAGACGTCGAGGTCGCCGTCATTGTCATAGTCGACCCAACTGGTCTGGCGCGCGGAACGGTTGGGGATGGTCAGCCCCAGTTCGGGCGCGACATTGGTGAACTTCCTGCCGCCTTCGTTGCGGAACACAAGGCTCTGTTCGCCCGGCATGGTCGCCCCGCCCAGCAGGTCGATCCAGCCGTCGCCGTCATAATCGCCCCAGGCGACGCCGCGCATTTCCGGGCCGGATGTGGGAAGTCCCAGTTCCGGCCCGACGTTCACGAACGTGCCATTGTCATTGCGATAGAGGCGGATATCGCCCCCCTTGAGCGAGACAACGAGATCGAGGTCGCCATCATTCTCGAAGTCGGCCCAACTGTTGGACAGGGATCCGGCGATGGCGAAATCGCCCGGCTGTATGGAGGTGAAGGGTGGCTCGGCAGGCGGTGCCGCATCCTGCGCCGTTGCCGGCTGGCACAGCAGCATCAGCGGCAGGATATGGCAAAGCGTCCGGTTCAGCGATGGCATGGATATTCCCCTCTTTCTGTCAGATTTGGCTGGTTTTGCGCGTGTCGGGCATGCGCAGATAGACGATCAGCGACACCGCGATCATGGCGGTGACGTACCAGTAGAAGCCGTCTTCCATCCCGGCATGCTTCATCCAGAGCGCGGCATATTCGGCGGTGCCACCGAACAGGGTGTTGGCCAGTGCATAGGGAAGGGCGACGCCCAGCGCTCGGATATTGGCCGGGAACAGCTCTGCCTTCACGATCGCGTTGATCGAGGTGTAGCCGGTGACGATCACCAGGCCGCCCAGCACCAGCAGGAAGGCACCGAAGGAGGAGGTGACGCGTTCCAGCGCCGTGAAGATCACAGTGGTGAACAGGACGCCGCTGATGCCGAAGCCGATCAGCAGCGGTTTGCGGCCGATGCGATCGGACAGCCAGCCGGCCATGGGCTGCAACAGCATGTAGATGAACAGCGCCGACGCCATGATCGCGGTCGCGGTCTGGCGGCCGAAGCCGGCGCTGTTGACCAGGAATTTCTGCATATAGGTGCTGTAGGCATAGAAGGCGAGCGTGCCGCCGGCGGTGAGCGCCATGACCAGCAGCACTTCGCGCGGATGGCGGCGGATGAGGTTGAGGCCGCTGGAGCGGGGCTGTTCGCTGACCGCCGCGCTTTCCTCGAAGGCTTCGGTTTCCTTGAGGCCCCGGCGCAGGCGATAGACGCCGACCGCCATCACTCCGCCGATCACGAACGGCACGCGCCAGCCCCAGCTTTCGAGCTGATGTTCGGTGAGGAAAAGCTGGAGCAGCAGCAGGACGCAGAGCGCCAGCAACTGGCCGGCGATCAGCGTCACATATTGGAAGCTGGAGAAGAAACCGCGTTGGTCGCTCTGCGCCATTTCCGACAGATAGGTGGCGCTGGCGCCATATTCGCCGCCGATCGACAGGCCCTGCATCAGGCGCGCGAGCAGCAGCAGGGCCGGCGCGGCGACGCCGATGCTGGCATAGCCGGGGATGGCGGCGATCATCAGCGATCCGCCGGCCATCATCATGACGGACAGGGTGAGACCCGCCTTGCGCCCCCTGCGGTCGGCATAGATGCCCATCGCCCAGGCGCCGATCGGCCGCATCAGGAAGCCGACGGCGAAGATCGCCGCGGCATTCAGCAGTTGAGCGGTGCTGTCGTCCGACGGGAAGAAGACCGGCGCGAAATAGAGGGTGAAGGCGGAATAGACATACCAGTCATACCATTCGATCAGATTGCCGATCGATCCGCCAAGGATGGATTTCAGGCGATCCTGGCGGGAAAGACTGGCTGGGGAGAGAGACGCAACATGTTCCATCCCCGTTGATACGGACGGCCCGGTGCGTTCTGCTAAAAGGCTGACTAGAAAATGCGCGGAAGAGCGCATTTTCGATACGGATGCGCCAGAGGCGCATGCCCAGACAGGCTCTAACTGCCTTCGGCGGACACCAAAATTATCGAATTGTCGCTGCCCGGAACGGCGCGGATGCCGAAGCCGCTTTCGAGCGCGTCGACGAAATCCTGCGACCGGTCGAGGCGGAAGGCACCGCCGACCCGCAGGCTGGCGATCGCCGGATCGCCGATCACCAGCGGGGTGGGGCGATAGCGGTTGAACTCCTCAACCGCCTGGGCGAGCGTGTCGCCCTCGAACTCGACCATGCCCGCCTGCCAGGCGGTGCGCTGCCGGATCTTGGCCGGTTCCAGATGGGTGACAGCGATGCTGCCGCTGCGCACGGCGGCGCTGCGCCCGCTTTCGATCCGACGGACGGCGGAGTCGCCGTTGCGGACCGCCACGATCCCCTCGATCACGGTCAGTTCGGTGACATCGGCGCGCAGGCGGACGTTGAACATCGTGCCCACGGCGCGCACCAGCGTCCCGTCGGCATTGACGATGAAGGGCCGCTTCTTGTCATGCGCGACGTCGAACTGCGCCTCGCCCTTCAGCAGGGTGATCTGCCTGATGTCGTCGCGCAGGGCGACCTCGACCGAGCTGTTGGTGTTGAGATGGATGCGGGAGCCGTCGGCTAGCTGCACCGTGCGGGTTTCGCCCAGGGCCGTGCGATAATGATCGACCGTGCCGAGCAGGCGCAGCGCGACGGTGGAGGCGACGCCGATCGCGGCGGCTGCGGTCGCCAGGCCGATGAGCAGGCCACGCCGGCCGACCAGGTGCGGCCGGATTTCGGCAACGGGTTCTTCCGGGGCGGGATCGTCGGGCAGCGCGATTGCGGGCGCTGCAGGTTCGTCCCGCTGGCTGGCGGGCAGTTCGTTGAGCCGCTCGGTCAGTTCCCAGCCGGCCTCCGCCTTGGCAAAGGCGAAACCATGGGCAGGGTCCAGCGCCACCCAGGCATAGGCGTCATTCCAGTCTTCCGGGGCGTCGCTCGCCCGCGCCTTAAGATACAGACGAGCCGCTTCGGCCTCGATCGCCTGCATGTCCTCCGCGCTTCTGTAGCGACCAACCAAATCCAGAACCCTCAAACTGTCCGATGGCTTGCATTATCTTCACAGCCGCGCGCGTCAAATGCTTGTCCACTGTAAAGACGGATAGCTGCATCTCCTCTGCTATCTCCTTGACCGATTTCTCATGGACCCGGCGCAGGATGAAGGCTCGCCGGCATTGCGCCGGCAGCGTGTCGAGAATGGCCTGGAGATGGCGCAGCTCGTCGCGCGCGTGCAGCGCTTCCTCGGTCGAATTGTCGGTCTGGAGCACGTCGAGTTCGGCGACCAGTTCGAGCGACACGATCTTCTCGCGCCGGGCCTCGTCGATCAGCAGGTTGCGCGCGATCTGGAACAGGAAGGCCTTGCCGCTCTGTGCGCGGTGAATGTCGCCATTCGCATAGGCGCGGGTCATGCATTCGGCGACGATGTCATCCACATCCTGGCGGTGGGACACCACCCGGCGCAGGCGGGAGCGCAAGGCGCCCTCATGGGGCAGGATGGCCTGCTTGAACCAGTCCAGCCTTGCCCTGATCGAGTCCACGTCCACAGCCACGCTTGTCCCCCTGTGCTTATCATTCTCCCCTCCGGCGCGCCCGATCCGGCGCTGCGTCGAGGCAGTGCCAGACCGATAGCGAAGGCCCCCTCGTCACAAAAATGAGATATTTTTAAGCGTCGTTAGCAGAAACGCGATCGGCCTCCGTATCCACCACCGAAGGGCAAATAATTTCGCAGCCCAATCATTTCACGGGGGATATGATGTCGCGTAATTTTCGGAACGTTTCTCTGTGCGCGGTCGCAACAGTTGTTGCCCTCAGCACCCAGTCGGCGGCAGCCGCGGAGCCGGCGAAATTCAAGATTCCGGCCCAGTCAATGCAGACGGCGCTGACGCTCTTCGCCAAGCAGTCTGGCATCCAGCTTCTCTTTCCCTATGATCAGGTCGCCGGCCTGCATGCCCAGTCGGTCAACGGCAAGATGGCGCCCGATGTCGCGTTGCAGCGGCTGATCGCCGGATCGGGGCTGAAGATCACGCTGTCGAACAACAATGTCATCGCCCTGTCGCTGAGCGCCCAGGCGCACAAGAGCCGCGCCGTCGAAGTCGCGAGCCTGGGCATCACCGCCCTTCCCTTCGCGATGCAGGCCAGCGCCGCGCCACAGGCCAGCACCGCCGCGGCCGAGGAAGCCCCCGGCCCGGCGATCGTCGTGACCGGATCGCGCGGCCAGGCCCGCACCGTGACCGACAGCCCGACGCCGATCGACGTCATTTCGGGTGCGGATCTGACCCGCACCGGCAAGGCGGGCGTGTTCCAGGCGCTCAACACGCTGGTGCCATCCTTCAACCTGCCGGTGCGGGCGGGCGGCGCCACCTCCACCGTCATCGCAACCGGCGGCCTGCGCGGTCTCAATCCCGACCAGGCACTGATCCTGGTCAACGGCAAGCGTCGCCACAAGACCTCGCTCATCAACGCGGTGTCGACGCTCTACAACGGCTCGGTCCCGGCCGATCTGGACATGATCCCGACCGCCGCGGTCGATCATATCGAAGTGCTGCGCGACGGTGCCGCCGCCCAATATGGGTCGGACGCCATCGCCGGCGTCATCAACATCATCCTGAAGGATGACAGCAGCGGCGGCTCCGCCAATTTCACCGCCGGCCAGAATTTCGACCGGTCCGATGGCGAACTCTACCAGGCCGACCTCAATTTCGGGATGAAGCTGGGCGAGAACGGTTTCGCCAACCTCTCGCTCAACCTCAAGAAGCAGGAAATGTCGAACCGGGCGCAGCCACTCGCCGACTGTTCGGTTACGGCCACCACCACCTGCCTCTATCCGCTGGTGAACGGGCAGCTCGATCCGCGCGACGCAGCCGCAGTCGGCACCGAACGCATCGTCACCACCAGCTATGGCGTCATGCCCTCCCGCAGCATCAATACTGCGCTCAATGCCGGATATGATCTGGGCGGCGTCGAACTCTACGCCTTCGGCACCTACAGCCAGCGGCGGTCGGACCTGTGGTACAGCTATCGCTACCCCAAGGACATCAACAATGTCATGGGCATCTACCCCAACGGCTATCGCCCCCATATCATGATCGACGAGGAGGATTTCGAACTCACCGTCGGCGCGAAGGGCGAAGTCGCGGGCTGGGACTGGGACTTTTCCACCGGCTATGGCCGCAATCGCGCCCGCCAGTCGTCGGAAGGCACGCTCAACCCCTCGCTGGGCACGCTCAGCCCCACCGAATTCTATATCGGCACCCTCAAATCATCGGAGTTCGTCACCTCGCTCGACGTGACCCGCGGCTATGATGTGGGTGGCGGCAACCTGCAGGTGTCGGCCGGCGCGCAGCAGCGCCATGAACGCTACCAGACCTTCGCCGGGGATGAGGCCAGCTATGCCGTAGGCCCGGCGATCGTGTCGGGCATGACGCCGGGCGCGCAAAGCTCGGCCGGCTTCCAGCCGGGCGACGCGGCCTATATGTCCCGCGACAATGTTTCGCTGTATGCCGACGTGGCGTGGGATCCCAACAAGGATATCACGATCGGCGCCGCTGCACGCTTCGAACATTATGACGATGGCAGCGGCAACACGCTGATCTGGAAGGTCAATGGGCGCTATGCCGCGACCGACTGGATCGCCTTTCGCGCGGCCGCCAATACCGGCTTCCGGGCGCCCGCCGTCGCCCAGCAAATCTATACCCAAACCACCAACCAGTTCCGCACCGTCAACGGTGTTCCCAACCAGTTGCTGCAGATCAAGACTCTGGCCGTCGACGATCCGGCCGCGATCGCGCTGGGCGCCAAACCGCTCCAGCCCGAAACATCGTTCAACATCTCCGCTGGCGTGGTGCTGACCCCGCTGCCCAATTTCAACCTGACGATCGATGCCTATCAGATCGACGTGGATGACCGCATCACCATCACCAGCACCCTGACCGGCACGGCGATCTCCAACATCCTGATCGCCAGCGGCGTACCCGAAGCGGAGGCGCGGACGCTGACAGCGCAATATTATACCAACGCGATCGATACCCGTACCCGCGGCATCGACGTCGTCGCATCCTACAAGCATGGCCTGTTCGACACGGTGAACATGCAGTGGAATCTGGGTTTCAACTACAACAAGACCAAGATCACCCACATAATCGACAATCCGCCCGAACTGGCCGCGCTGGGCAGCGACTATGTCCTGTTCGATCGCGCGCGTCGCAGCAACATGACCAACAATCTGCCGCGCACCAAGCTGTCGATCAGCAACCTCGCCACCATGGGCGACTTCACCCTGTCGTCGCGCCTGACGCGCTTCGGCGGCTTCAAATCCTACCAGAACGGCGTCACCAGCAATGGCGTCACCACCTATCCGAATGATCGCAGCTATGGTGCCAAGTGGATCACCGACCTGGAGGCCAGCTGGCAGGTCACGCCACTGGTCAACATCGCGATCGGCGCGAACAATATCTTCAACGTCTATCCCGACAAGAACCAGGCCAGCGACGTCAGCGCCACGCTGGGCCAGGGGCTCTATGCCGGCACCTCGCCGATCGGGTTCACCGGCGGCTTCTATTATGGCCGCGTCGGCCTGAGCTTCTGATCCATCACCGACCAAGGCGCCGCTTCGCACGGGGCGGCGCATTTTCTGCACTGACGGGAGAATGATGGCGATGCGCCATATGACGATCTGGCTGGCGGCCCTGGCTGCTTCCTCCGCGATGACCGCCTCGGTAGCGGCCCCCTCCACCCGTTGGGGCGGCGGCGAAATATTATGGGACAGTTTCGGCGTGCCCCATATCTACGCAAAGACCGAGGAAGGCGGCTTCTACGGCTTTGGCTATGCCCAGGCCCAGAGCCACGGCAACCTGCTGTTGCGCATGTATGGCGAAAGCCGCGCTCGCGCTGCCGAATATTGGGGCGAAAAATATGAGAGCCAGGACAAATGGCTGGTCGCCAATGACGTGCCGGCCCGCTCCGCCCAGTGGTTCAGACAGCAGACGCCGCAAATGCAGAAGAATCTCGAAGCCTTTGCAGCCGGGGTGAATGCCTATGCCGCCGCCCATCCCGACAGAATCGCGCCGGAAGTGAAGGTCGTGCTACCGCTCCGGGGCGTCGACATCATCGCCCATGCCCAGCGGCTGATGAATTTCGGCTATATCGCATCCGACCGGAAGGTGCTGACCGATCCGTCGATCAACGAGGCGGGCGGCTCGAACGCCTGGGCGGTCGCGCCTTCGCGCTCGGCCAGCGGCAAGGCGATGCTGCTCGCCAACCCGCATCTGCCCTGGGCGCCGAGCCAGCTTACTTATTATGAGGCACAGATCACCGCGCCGGGCCTGGCCATCTACGGCGCGACACAGGTCGGCCTGCCGGTGTTGCGCTTCGGCTTCAACAATGATCTTGGCTTCACCAACACCGTCAACACGATGCAGGGTTTCACGAGCTATAAGCTGGTGCTGGAAGGCGATGGCTATCGCTTCGACGGCAAGACGCTGCCGTTCGATACGGTGACGAAGAGCTACAAGGTCAAGCAGGCGGACGGCACGCTGAAGAGCGTCAGCTTCGAACAGAAGAGCACGGTCCATGGCCCGGTCTTCACCCTGCCTGACGGCAAGACGACGGTCGCGCTCAAAGTCGCCGGCCTCGACCGGCCCGGCGTGCTGGAGCAATATCTGGAGATGGGCAAGGCGCGCGACTGGGGCGCGTTCGAAAAGGCGCTGCGCAAGATGCAGGTGGTGATGTTCAACATCATCTATGCCGACCGCGCCGGCCATATCCTCTATCTCGACAACGGCCTGCTGCCCAAGCATGCGAGCGGCGACCTCAAATATTGGTCGGCGCCGGTGCCGGGCGATACCTCGGCCACGCTGTGGAAGGATGTCCACAGCTATGACGACATGCCCAAGCTGCTCGATCCGGCCACCGGCTTCGTCCAGAACGCCAATGATCCGCCATGGCTGGCGACCTGGCCCCGCGCGCTCGATCCCAAGAGCTTCCCTGCCTATGTCGCGCCGGTCGGGCCGATGAGCCAGCGGGCACAGATGTCGGTCAAGCTGATGAGTCAGACGCCCAAGATCAGCTTCGACGATTTCGTGTCGCGCAAGCTGACCACCACCTCGCTGATGGCGGAACGGATGCTGCCCGACCTGCTGGCGGCAGCCGCCGGATCGAACGATGCCGATGTGCAGGCGGCCACGGCATTGCTCAAGGGCTGGGACCACCGGTTCGAACCCGACAGCCGCGCTGCGCTGCTGTTCGAAACCTGGGCCGGCCTCTTCGCGCCCAAGAATTTCACCGACCAGTCCAACTATGCCGTCAAATGGACGCTGGATGACCCGCTGGAAACCCCACGCGGCCTGAAAGACCCGGCGGCGGCCGTCGCCATGCTGAAGGAAGCGGTGGCGAAGACGAAGCAGCTTTATGGGGCGATCGACCGGCCGTTCGGGGAGGTTTCACGCTTCCATATCGGCGATGTCAGCGTGCCGGCCAATGGCGGCTTCGGCAATACCGGCGTGTTTCGCACCATCACCTGGGGGCCGATGAAGAATGGCGAGCGCACGCCAGTCCATGGCGAGACATGGGTTTCCATGGTCGAATTCGGCACGCCGATGAAGGCCGTCGGCCTGATGAGCTATGGCAATAGCAGCCAGCCCGGTTCCCGGCACAATAGCGACCAGTTGCAATTGCTGGCCGACAAGAAGTTCCGCACCCTGTGGATCAGTCGTGCTGACGTGGAAGGGCATCTGGAAGAGAAGACCGCGTTCTGACAAGCAGCGCGCGCCGGGGTGCAGGTGCTGCATCCCGGCGCGCGCGAATGGATGCGGCTGTGCTGCATCACGCAGGCACAAAGCCGCTCCCCTTTTACCCCTCTTCGCCCATCAAAGCCTCGTCGTCGCAACCCCGCGTTGCGGCTCAGTGATGCGCACTCCCCCTGCCCAGACCGCTCGCCATCCGAAAATATGACCCTCAACGCATATTTGCGTTGACTTCAATCAACTGCGTTAATATCAAAATTGCACTATCGGATAAAAATAAACCGAGAGGATGGGGAGAAGTGCAATGCGAGGACGAGCGTCTTCATTATTCCTGACGGGTACCGCCCTGTTCACGATGGCCAGCGCGGCCGCCGCCCAGGAGGCCACGCCGCCGGCGGACGCCCAGAGCGGACAGGCATCAGCCCAGGATATCGTCGTCACCGGAACCCGCATCGTGCGCGATGGCTATACCGCGCCGACGCCGGTGACCGTCGCATCGACCGAAGAGCTGGTGAAGGCGACCCCGTCCAACATTCCCGACGCGCTCAACAAGCTGCCGCAGTTCCAGAACTCGTCCAGCCCGTCGCGCAGTTCGATGAATTTCGCCAACACCGCGGCGCACGGCAATGTGCTCAATTTGCGCGGCGTCGGGCCGCTGCGCACGCTGATCCTGTTCGATGGCCAGCGGGTGGCGCCGACCACCTATCTCGGCACGGTCGATGTCAATGTCATCCCCAACCTGCTGATCCAGCGGGTGGACGTGGTGACCGGCGGCGCTTCGGCAGCCTATGGCTCCGACGCCGTCTCGGGCGTCGTCAATTTCGTGCTCGACAAGAAATTTACCGGCCTGACCGGCGTCGCCCAGGGCTCGACGTCGCAGCGCGGTGATAATCAGGGCTATCGCTTCGGTATCGCCGGCGGTTTCGACTTCGGTGGCGATCGCGGCCATCTGTTGCTGAGCGCCGAGACTTTCAAGAATAATGGCATGCTGCGCAGCGACCGCAAGCTGGGACGTGGCGCCTATAGCTATGTCGGCAGCACGGTCGGCTGCACCAATCCCAATGCTGCGGCCGATCCGACCGCCTGTTCGCCCGGCGGCTCGCTCAATCCCTATATGATCGCATCCGGCGTGACGCTGAGCGCCGCATCGGAATATGGCAAGATCACGTCGGGGCCATTCACCAACTACCGATTCGACGCCAATGGCGCGCTGGTGCCGTTCAGCAACGGCACGGCAACCGGATCGCCGGGCTATTTTGTCGGGGGAGACGGTTATGCGATCTCGCCTGACACGCAGGCGGTCGCCCCGCTGCATACCTATCAGGCCTTTGGCCGGGCGAGCTGGGACTTCACGCCGGACGTGACCGGCTATGTCCAGGGCAGCTTCTCGCGCAGCGACCTGTCCTACACCTCGCTCGCCAACAGCCTGGTGCCGCCAACGGCCGCCACGCTCTACAGCGGCAATCCCTATCTGCCGGCCGAACTTCAGGCCGCCTTCACCCCGACCAGCCAGTCGATCACGCTCGCCCGCTATGGCGCCAATTCACCCCGGCCCCACACGACGGAACGCACCGATTACTGGATGGTCAATGCCGGGTTCGAAGGGACGCTGGCGGACAAATGGAAATGGAATGTCGCCTTCAACCATGGCGACTCCAATTTCTCGGTCGCACAGGAAGGCGTCTGGGATTGGCAGCATTTCTATGCCGCGACCGATGCCGTGCGCAATGGCAGCGGCCAGACCGTCTGCCGGGCCAGCCTGAGCGCCGATCCGACGATCGCGGCCCGCTACGCCAACTGCCAGCCTTTCAATCTGCTGGCCACCGGCGACGCCTATGCCAGTCAGCCTGGCTATGACTATGTCGTGGGTACGTCGCGGTACCGCGCCCGCATCTGGCAGAACGCCATGTCGGCTAGCATCCAGGGCGCCCTGTTCGACCTGCCCGCCGGTCCGGTCGACGTCGCGCTGGGTGCGGAATATCGCCGCCAGAGCCTGCGCCTGACCAGCAATGCCAACCCCGCCGATCTCGACACGACGGCGGAACGCAGCGCCTATTTCGCCGGCCTGCGCGGCGTGCCTTCGTCGGTTTATCATTATTGGCTGACCAATGTCGGCGAGGCGTCGGGCGACCTGAGCGTCAAGGAAGTGTTCGGCGAATTGGCGGTGCCGCTGCTCAAGGACCAGCCCTTTGCACAGGAACTGAGCCTGAACGCGGCCGGCCGCTACACCGATTACAGCACGTCGGGATCGGTCAAGACCTGGAAGCTCGGCGCCACCTGGAAGCCGATCAGCGACCTGCTGCTGCGCGGGTCGGTCTCGCGCGATATCCGCGCGCCCAATCTGTTCGAGCTGTTTGCCGGCGATCAGAGCGCGATCAGCCTGCTGGTCGATCCGGTCAGCGGCATCACCGCCAATGTGCCGCAGGTGACGGGCGGCAACCCCGATCTGAAACCGGAAAAGGCCGATACGCTGACCTTTGGCGCAGTCATCACGCCTTCCCTCCTGCCGGGGCTCAGCCTGTCGGTCGATTATTACCGGATCAAGATCAAGGATGCGATCGGCACGTTGAGCCTGACCCAGATCGTCAACAATTGCAGCCAGAGCGGCGGCACCGCGCCCGAATGTGCGCTCGTCACCCGCGACACGCCGACATCCTTCCCCAGCCAGATCCGGGTGGCGCCCGCCAATATCGCCTATCTGGAAACCAGCGGCATCGATTTCGACGCGTCCTACCGGACCGAACTGGCGGGCGGCAATCTGGGCCTGCGCCTCTATGCCAGCTATCTCGACACCTATCAGACCCAGCAGTCGTCGACCGCGCCCGTGCTGGAATATGCCGGGATCAGCACGATCAGCAGCACACCGGAAGGCCGCCCGCGCTGGCGTGGCACGCTCAGCGTCAATTACGAGATTGGCCGGGTCGGCGTCTTCCTCAACCAGCAGCTGATCGGCAAGGTGAAGCTGGGCATCCCCGGCGGGCTGGGAAACGGCCTTGGCCAGACGATCGGCGCGGTCGGCTATACCGACATGACGCTCAGCTACCGCTTGCCCGTGGCCAACGGTCACGTCGAATTCTTCGGCACCGTCAACAATCTGTTCGACAAGGATCCGCCGTTGATCCCCGGCACCATTCCAGGCGTCAACATCGCCACCAATTTCGCGCTTTACGACACGGTAGGCCGCGCCTTCACGGGCGGCATCCGCTTCAAGTTCTGAAAGCCGGACGGCGGCCTGGTGCCGCCGTATCTCTCTCCCTGGGCGCCGGCTGCCAATGCAACCGGCGTCTCTTTTTTGTCCAAGGAGGTCGCCTTGCCCCATGCTTCGCCCCGTCCCTTCCATCGCCCGTCCAGCAGGGTCTTGAGCGCGGCATCCTCCCTGGCGCTGCTCATGGCGCTCTCAGCGCCTGCCGTCGCCCAGACCTCCGATGCTTCGGCCGCGAAAATCTATGGCCGCACGCCAGCGGAATCCTCGCCACCCAGCTGGCCTCAGCCAGTCCGCGCCGCCAAGGGGGCTCCCAATATTCTGATCGTCATGACCGATGATGTCGGCTTTGGCGCCAGCAGCACCTTTGGCGGCCCGATCCCGACGCCGACCTTCGACGCGCTCGCGCAGGCCGGCCTGCGTTATAACCAGTTCAACACCACCGCCATCTGTTCGCCGACCCGCGCCTCGCTGCTGACCGGGCGCGATCCGCAGGCGGTCGGCATGGGCTATGTCGCCAACTGGGCGACCGGCTATGACGGCTATAACAGCGTGATCCCCAAAAGCGCCGGCACCATGGCCCAGATCCTGAAGGAAAATGGCTATAATACGGCGATGATCGGCAAGGGGCATGTCACCCCGGAATGGGAAATGAGCCGCGCCGGACCGTTCGATCGCTGGCCCACGGGCCTGGGCTTCGAATATTTCTACGGCTTCCTGGGGGCCGACAGCAGCATGGCCGAACCCAATCTGGTCGAAAATACCGCGCATGTGCAGGCACCAGCCGATCCCACCTATCATCTGGAACATGACCTGGCCGATCACGCGATCCGCTGGATCGACGAGCAGCATGCGGCCGCCCCGGACAAGCCCTTTCTCCTCTATTATGCGACCGGCACCGCCCATGCCCCCAACCAGCCGCCCGCCGACTGGATGGCACGCTTTCGTGGCAAATTCGATGCCGGCTGGGACGCGATGCGGGCGGAAACGGTCGCCCGGCAGAAGCGGCTGGGCGTGATCCCGCAGGGGACGGACGATGCCCCCCGGCCCGACACATTGCCGCGCTGGGACAGCCTGACCGCCGATCAGAAGCGCCTCTATGCCCGCTATATGGAGGCTTATGCCGCGTCGCTCGCCTATGCCGACGCGCAGATCGGCCGCGTCATCCAGCGGCTGCGCGACAATGGCGAGATCGACAACACGCTGATCATCTATATCCAGGGCGACAATGGCGCGAGCGCGGAAGGCAGTTTCGACGGCAAGCTGTTCGAGCAGTCGGCGCTGAGCGGGGTGAAGGAAAATCCCGATTATGCCCTTGCCCATATCGACGATATCGGCACGCGACATGCCTATAATCTGATCCCCGGCGGATGGGGCTGGGCGCTCAACGCTCCCTTCCCCTGGGCCAAGCGCTATGGCTCTCATTTCGGCGGCACGCGCAACGGCATGGTCATGTCCTGGCCGCGCCATATCCAGGATCCGGGCGGGCTGCGCAGCCAGTTCCACCATGTCAGCGACATCATGCCGACCGTGCTGGAGGCCGCCGGGGTGAAGGCGCCCGAGATACTGGACGGCGTACCGCAAAAGCCGATCACCGGAATCAGCATGGGTTACAGCTTCGCCGCGAAGGACGCCCCCTCGCACCGCACGACCCAGGTGTTCGCGATGGCGCAGAATCTGAGCGTCTACAAGGATGGCTGGGTGGCCGCGACCGCGCCGATGGTGACGCCGTGGGAACGCACGCCGCCGCCGCCCGTGCCGATCGACCAGCGCGTCTGGCAGCTATATGATACCCGCTCGGACTTCAGCGAAGCGCATGACCTGGCCGCTGCCCAGCCGCAAAAGCTCGCCGCGCTCAAGGATCTGTTCTGGGCTGAAGCGGCGACCGCCGGCATCCTGCCGATCCATGGCAGCGAAGGCGGGCAGAAGGGCCGGCCCGATCCTAATGCCGGGCGCGCCCTGTTCACCTATCATGGCCCGATCGGCCCTATTCCAGAGAGCGCGGCGCCGGGCCTAGTCGGCCATTCCTTCACCATCCGCGCGCAAGTCACGGCTCCTGCCGATGGCGGCCAGGGCGTCATCGCCGTGCATGGCGGCCGTTTCGGCGGCTACAGCCTGTTCCTCGACCAGGGGCGGCCCAGATTCACCTATAATCTGACGCCCGCCCATATGAGCCGGATTGCCGGCACCGCGCCCCTGACGGCGGGGCGGCACGATATCGGCCTGCGCTTTGTCATGGACCGGGAAGCGCCGACCAGCGGCGCCACCGCCACGCTGCTGGTGGATGGAAAAAAGGTCGCGCGCGGCCGGATCGACCGCACCTTCGCGCTCGTCGTGTCGCACACCGAGGATTTCGAGATCGGCCAGGACAGTATCAGCCCGGTCGATCCTGCATATGATGTGGTCAGCAGCCACTTCACCGGGACGATCGAGCAGGTGGATATCAGCCTGCCCTAGGGTCCCTTTGCTTTTCGCATTTTGCGAGCCGTCAGCTGTGCCAGCTGACTTCAAAATGCTTTAGCAATAGCGCGCCAGCCAGGCCTCCACCGACACCGGCAGGTCCGGTTCCCCCGGCGGGGCCAGCAGGCTGGCGCGCGCGCTCATCATCACGTCGCGGACATGCGCCTCCAGCGGCACGGTGCGATCCTCGGGCGCCATATGGTCCCAGCGAACTAGCAGGCTCTGCAGCATCATGTTGCAGAGCAGGATGCGGTTGCGCGCGACGTCGGGATGCACCCCCTCCATCAGCGCGCGCAGATGGCCGATCACCCGGAACAGGTTCTGCGCCCTGTCCTCGACCGCCGCGAACAGGCTGGAGGTCAGCGACCAATATTGGGTCGCGAAATGCAGCAGGAAATGGGCATAGGGATGAGCACCTGCTTCATCCTTCAGGTCAAGCTGCGGCAACAGCAACATACCCAGCAATGCCATCGGATCGCCCAGATGACCGCTCGCTTCCGCCTGCGCCAGCATCCGGCCGCGTATCGGATCCATCTGCTCCACACGGGCGCCGAAGACGGCGGCGAGCAGCCCATCCTTCGATCCGAAATAATAGGTGACGGCATTGGTGTCGCCACAGCGGGCGGCCGTGGCAATCTCGCGCATCGACACAGCATCGATGCCGCGCGCCGCGAACAATGTTTCGGCAGCGCGGATGAGCCGCACCATCGGCGGCTCTGCATGACGCACCCGTTTCCTGACGGCGCTCAACTCTGGCAAGGCAATCATCTCCCGGCAATTGCAGGGCAAATTATTGCCGGATGGCGCTGGAAACCAGCCCCTTTCGACAAGCGGGGAGCGCGGAATTTAACAGCACCGGCCCGCTTTCGCGCATCGCGCCGCCGCCAGGATCACGCCCCCCTGCGCATCAGATAGATGTCCATGATCCAGCCATGCCGGGCCCGTTCCTGCGCGCGGAGCCCCGCGATCCTGTCCCGCACGACCGCCAGCGGCCCTTCGACCAGGAGTTGATGTTCCATGCCGAGATAGGCCCCCCACCAGATATGGATGCCGGCGGGATTGAGCGCGTCGAAGGCACAGCCCTGATCCAGCATCACGGCGACGCTGTCGCCGTCGGCCGGCCAACCATCGTCGCGCAGCCGGCGCCCGGTCGTGATGACCACCGGCGCGCCCAGCCGGTTGAGGGGGATGGCGTGGGCCGCGGTCAGCGCCTGCAGGCTGGTGATGCCCGGCACGACGCTTACCCGGATCGCCAGCCCCCTCTCCGCCAGCCGGTCGGCGATCCGCAGGCTGCTGTCATAAAGGGAGGGATCGCCCCAGACCAGCAGGGCAAGGCGGCCGCCATCGGGCAGGTGGCGTGCGATCTGTCCGGCCCAGGCCTGCGTGATGGCATCGTGCCAGTCCTGGACGCCGCCAATATAGTCGCCGCGCGCATCGCGCACGGGCAGGTCGAACTCCACCACCCGCACCGCCCGCGTCAGCACGGCCGCGCAGATGGTGCGGCGCAGGTCGACAAGGTCGGACTTGGCACTGCCCTTGCGCGGCAGCAGGATGAGGTCGGCGCTGTTCATCGCCCGCACCGCCTGGGCCGTCAGATGATCCGGATTGCCGGTGCCGATGCCGATCAGATGCAGGTCGATCATCATGCGCTCGCAATCATGTGGAAGAAGGAACCGCTGGCCCAGCCGCGCCGCGAGCCGGTTTCCGCGACCGCAGCACCATCGGCATCGGTCACCCGCATCAGCGGCGCGTCATCTTGGCCCAGGATGGTCGAATAATGGAACTCATGGCCGCGCAGCATGGTGCCGGCGCGCAGCCCCGCGACAGGCGCCAGCAGCTCCGCCCGCCGATAGCCCAGATGCAGGCGGCGATCCGCATGGCTAGTGACAAGGCCGAGCAGCCCGGCCATGCGATGGGCGGTGCCGTCCCGGTCGATCAGCGCATCCCCCAGCACCATATAGCCGCCGCATTCGCCATGGACCGGCCGATCCTGAGCATGGCGGCGCAGGCCCGTCAGAAAGTGCTGCGCGCCGGCGATGGTCCCGGCGTGCAGTTCGGGATAGCCGCCGGGCAGCCAGATCAGGTCGGCATCGTCGGCTGGCGCCTCATCGGCCAGCGGGGAGAAGGGCATGATCTGCGCCCCGGCCTGTCGCCAGCCTTCGAGGAGATGCGGGTAGAGGAAGGAGAAAGCCACGTCCTGCGCCACCGCGATCCGTTGTGCCGGGGGATCGGGCAGGCGCGCGCCGGCCCTGACGCCGTGCGCCCGTGCGGCGTCCCGAACCGCGGCGAGATCGACCCGCTCCCGCATGAGTGCGCCATGGCGCTCCAGCGCCTGATCGAGCCCCTGCTGCTCGCCGGCCTGCACCAGCCCCAGATGCCGCTCGGGCAGGCTGAGGTCCGCGTGCCGGGGCAAGGCGCCGAACACCGCAATGCCCGCCGCCGCCAGCCCTGCCCGCGCCAGCCGTTCATGGCGCGGGCTCGCGACGCGATTGAGGATGACGCCCGCAATCGTCACATCGGGATCGAAACGCGCAAAGCCCAGCGCCGTCGCCGCAGAGGATTGCGCCTGTCCGGATATGTCGAGCACCAGCAGCACCGGCCAGCCCATGCGGCGCGCCACGTCGGCGGCGGTGCCATGGCCGGCCGCACCCCGACCCGCCACCCCGTCGAACAGGCCCATCGCCCCTTCGGCCACGATCATGTCGGCATCGCCGGCCTCGGCCGCCACACGGTCCAGCAGCGCGCCGTCCATCGCCCAACTGTCCAGGTTGAAGGACGGCCGGCCACAGGCGGCGCGATGGAAGGCCGGGTCGATATAGTCCGGCCCGCATTTGAACGGCTGCACCGTCACGCCCGCTTCGCGCAGCGCGCGGAGCAGGCCGAGCGTGACGGTCGTCTTGCCGGTGCCCGATGCGGGCGCCGAAACGAGCAGGCCCGGCACCGTCACTCGGACGACCCGGCGTAGCGCGATCCGGCATGCTGGGGCCGGAAACGCCGGTCATAGCCCTGCGCATAGAGGCTGCTTTCGGCAAAATCCGCCGCATCCAGCGCCGGGCCGACCAGGATGATGGCGGTGCGCTCCATGCTGCCCGCGACCGCTGCCTCGATCGACGAAAGGGTCGCCCGCACGATCCGCTGGTCGGGCCAGCTTGCCCGCCACACGACCGCGACCGGGCAGGATTGCCCATAGGCCGGCATGAGATCCGCCACCACCTGCGCCAGATTGTGGATCGACAGATGGACGGCCAGGGTCGCGCCCGTCACCGCGAAATTGGTCAGGCTCTCGGCCGGGGGCATGGTGCTGGCCCGCCCCGGCGTGCGCGTCAGGACGAGCGACTGGGCCAGTTCAGGCAACGTCAGCTCCACCTCCAGCGCAGCGGCCGCCGCAGCGAAGGCGGGCACGCCGGGCGTCACGGTGAAGGGGATGTCCAGCGCCCGGAGGCGGCGGATCTGCTCGCCCATGGCCGACCAGACCGACAGGTCGCCGGAATGGAGCCGCGCCACATCCTGCCCGGCGGCGTGGGCGGCGGCGATCTCCGCCACGATGGCGTCCAGGTCCATGGGCGCGGTATTGACGATGCGCGCGCCGGGCGGGCAATGACCCAGCACCTCCGCCGGCACCAGCGACCCGGCATAGAGGCATATCGGGCTGGCCGCGATCAGATCGCGGCCGCGCAGGGTCAGAAGGTCGGGCGCGCCAGGGCCGGCGCCGATGAAATGGACGGTCATGATGATGCTCCTTGAGCGATGGCGCAGGTCGCCATGCGATCGGGGGAAAGGCTGCGGGCTGCGCGCAGGCGGGCGCCTTCCCCCGCGCCGGCCAGGGCACAGGCTTCGGCGACGCTGCCGGTGCCGCGCGCGCCCAGCGAGGCCGGCGATCGGGTGATGGTGGGCAGGGACGCGAGGCGATCGGCCGCAATGGGGATGAGCGGCAGGGCCAGTTGCGCGGCCAGTTCCGCCAGCCCCCCGGCCTTGTCCGCCAGCGTGGCGAGATGGGTGACATCCCGTCCGCCGCCGGCCGCCACCAGCGCCGCCCGCAGGGACGCGGTGGTCGCGCCGGCACGGAAACCGAAGCCCGCGACGATCATAGCGTGACGCTCCACTGCACCACCGGATAGCGCGACCGCCAGCCATGGCGATTGCCGAGCGGCGCGGCGTCGGCCAGTTCGATGCGCAGCAGGCTGCCGCCCCGCCGCCCGTGCCAGAGCGCCAGCAGCGCCTCCGACTCCAATGTCACGGCATTGGCGACCAGCCGCGTGCCGGGTGGCAGCAGCGCCTCCAGCCGTTCCAGCAGCGCCTGCGACAGACCACCACCGATGAAGACCGCCTGCGGCATCGGACCATCAGGCAGCACGTCCGGCGATCGACCGATCATCAGCTCCAGCCGATCCACGCCCAGCGCACGGGCATTGGCGCGGGCGCGATCCGCACGGGCCGGATCGGCCTCCACCGCGCAGGCGCGATTGGCGGGATGGGCCAGCAGCCATTCGATCGCGATCGATCCCGAGCCCGCGCCAATGTCCCACAGATAGTCGCCCGGCCGGGGCGCCAGCGCCGACAGGGTCAGGGCGCGCACCGGCGCCTTGGTGATCTGTCCGTCATGGTCGAACAGCGCGTCGGGTCGACCACTGGCGACCGTCAGGACAGGGCCGTCACCGGCGACCTCCAGCCCGACCGCCACGGGATGAACGATGTCGGGCAGTATCGTCGCCCCCGCCTCGATCGACCGGATCCGTTCGCGCGGGCCGCCGAGGCTTTCCAGCACATGCAGGCGCGACGCGCCAAATCCCCTGGCCGACAACCAGGCGCCAAGTCCCGCCACCGCCGCCCCGTCGCGCAGCAGCACCAGCGCCCGCGCGCCCGGCGCGAGGTGCGGACGCAACCGATCCAGCGGCGCGGCATGCAGGCCAAGGCACGCGACATCCTGTATCGCCCAGCCCAGCCGCGCCGCCGCCAGCCCGAAGGTGGAGGGCGCGGGATACGCGCACCATTCATGGGCCGCCAGATGGCGCGCGATGCTGCTGCCCGCGCCGAACCAGAAGGGGTCGCCCGACGCCAGCACCACCACCGGCCGCCCACGATGCGCCAGCAGCCGCGCGATCCCGTCCGCGAAGGGCACTGGCCATTCGACCATCGGCGCGCTAATCCCGCCGAGCAGCGCAAGGTGCCGGGCCGGCCCCATGACCAGGTCCGCCGCCGCCAGTGCCGCGCGGCTTGCCGCAGACAGGCCGTCCATCCCGTCCTCGCCGATGCCGACGATCGTCAACCAGGGGGGAGAATTCATGTCATCCATGCCCAATATCCTGCTGCTGGGCGGCACGACGGAGGCAAGCGCGCTGGCGGCCTTGCTGGCGGCGCGCGGCATCCGCGCGACCTTCAGCTATGCCGGACGCACGGCCAGCCCGCGGGCACAACCCCTGCCCGTGCGGGTCGGCGGCTTTGGCGGGGTGGCGGGACTGGTCGCGCATCTGCGTGCGGAAGGCATCACCCATCTGGTCGACGCCACCCACCCCTTTGCCGCGACGATGAGCGCCCATGCGGTGGCGGCTGCGCATAGGGTGGGAATCGCCCATGCTGCGCTGACCCGTGCGCCCTGGACGCCCGTCCCCGGCGATCGCTGGACCACGGTGCCGGACATGGCAGCGGCGGTGGCCGCGCTCGACGGCCCGCCTCAGCGGATCATGCTCGCCCTGGGGCGCATGCATGTGGAGGACTTCGCCGCCCAGCCCCAGCATCATTATCTGCTGCGCTTCGTGGATGCGCCGGACGCGGTGCCCCCCCTGCCCGATCATGCCCTGATCGTGGATCGCGGCCCGTTCACGGTGGCGGACGACACAAGCCTGCTGCGCGATCATCGCATCGACCTGATCGTCGCCAAAAATGCCGGTGGCACGGGCGCAGCCGCCAAGCTGGACGCCGCGCGCGCGCTGGGCCTGCGCGTGCTGATGATCGACCGGCCCGCGCTGCCCGATCGGTGGGAGTTCCACCGGCCCGAGGATGTGCTCGACTGGATCGCTCATCCCGCCGCCTCGTCGGGGATGCCGCGCGGCGTGTAGAGGATCGGCCCGCGCGGCCGCTCGATGATGCGGGTCCGGCTCGACCCGACGATCACCATGGTGCGCATGTCCGCCATGTCCGCCCGCGCCTGCCCCAGCGGCACGATATGCAGTGTCTCCTGCGCGGTGGTCACGGCGCGGGCGAAGAGGATCGGGCGTGCATCGCCACAAAGTTCCCGCAACAGCGCCAGCGTGCGCACGAACCCTTCCGGCCGCGACGCCGACCGGGGATTGTAGAAGGCCATGGCGAAATCCGCCTCCGCCGCCAGCCGCAGCCGCTTTTCGATCAGGGACCAGGGCTTGAGATTGTCCGACAGGTTGATCGCACAGAAATCATGGCCAAGCGGCGCGCCCGCACGCGCCGCAGCAGCCAGCATCGCGGTGATGCCGGGCAGCACGCGAATGTCGATGTCGCGCCAGTGGGCAGGTCCGGCCTCCAGCGCCTCGAACAGGGCGGATGCCATGGCAAAGACGCCCGGATCGCCCGAGGAGACGACGACGACCCGCCGCCCCTGCGCCGCCAGCTCCAGCGCATGGGCCGCCCGGTCCAGTTCCACCCGATTGTCCGAAGGATGCAACGCCAGCCCCGCACGCGGCGCGACCCGCGCGACATAGGGGATATAGCCCACCACGTCGGTCGCGGCAGCCAGCGCGGCGTCGACCTCCGGCGTCACCAGCGCTTCGCCCCCTGGCCCAAGCCCCGCGATCGCGATCCAGCCCCCCTCTCCCGCCGCAAGATTCATGGCCGGCGCCCTTGGCCGTGGATCAGCAGGATCGAGAAATAGGGCGTGACCCTGTCGACATCGGCCAGCCGGGTCACGCGCTGTTCCGGCATGGCGGCATGTTCGACCAGCCATGCTTCATCGCTGCGCCCGGCCGCCGCCACCGCGCGGCGCAGCTTGGCGAGGTGCCGGCCGATCTTCATCACCACCAGCGCGTCGGTATCGCGGATGCGGCGGACCAGTTCCTCTTCCGGCAGCGTCGCCATCGCGACGGTCAGCACATCGTCACCCCAGGTGATCGGCAGGCCGGTCGCATTCCACGCGCCCGACATGCCCATGATGCCGGGGACCACTTCGACCGGGACCAGCCCCGCCAACCGGCTGTGCAGATGCATGAAGGAGCCGTAGAAAAAGGGATCGCCCTCGCACAAGACGACCACATCCTCGCCCGCCTCCGCGATCGCCAGCAGCCGGCCGGTGCAATCGGCATAGAAGGCGGCAAGGCAGTCGTTATAGCGCGGATCGGTGACCGGAATTTCGGTCGTCACCGGATATTCCATCGCCAGTTCGATTGCATCGTCCCGCAACATGCCCTGCGCGATGCGGCGCGCCTGCCCCGGTCGGCCGGCCTTGCGGAAATAGGCGACATGCCGTCCCCCCCGCACCAGCCGGTCGGCGCGCACGCTCAGCAAGTCCTGCGCGCCGGGGCCAAGGCCCACGCCATAGACGGTGCCGCTCATTCCGCGCGGCTCGCCAGCGCATTGATCGCCGCGACCGTGATCGCGCTGCCGCCAAGCCGCCCGTCGACGACGCAGCAGGGGACCGGCTGCGCCGCCCACAGTGCCGCCTTGGATTCCGCCGCGCCGACGAAGCCGACCGGGCAGCCGATGATCGCTGCGGGGCGCGGACAGGCCGGATCCTCCAGCATGTCGAGCAGGTGGAACAGCGCCGTGGGCGCATTGCCGATGGCAACCAGTGCCCCGGCAAGATGCGGCCGCCACAATTCCAGCGCGGCGGCGGATCGGGTATTGCCCATCGCCCGCGCCATGTCCGGCACGGCGGTGTCGTGCAGGGTGCAGAGCACGGCATTGTCGGCGGGCAGGCGCGCGCGCGTGACCCCTTCCGACACCATGCGCGCATCGCACAGCACCGGTGCCCCTGCGGCCAGGGCCTGCCGCGCCGCCGCTGCAAAGCCCGGCGAAAAGCGGATATGGGCCGCCAGGTCCACCATGCCCGCGGCATGGATCATGCGCACGGCGACCGGCTCCTCCTCGGCAGCAAAGCGCCCGAGGTCGGCTTCGGCGCGGATGGTGGCGAAGGACTGGCGATAGATCGCCGCGCCATCCCTCTCATAATCATGGGGCATCAACAGGCTCCGAAATGGGCAAGAAGGTCGGTGGCGGTGAGGTCAGGACGGACGGGCGCCGATCCTGCGCGGGCATGGAAGGCCAGGTCGTAGCGCCCGTCCCGCCCCGTCAGCACGATGTCGGCCGGAATCGAACTGGCGCAGCCCTTGGCGCAGCCGGAGACATGAAGGCGGCCCGCCACATGGGGGGCCAGCTGGCGGGCGAGATCGCGCGTCTCCACACTCGCCTGCGGGCAGGCAGGCGCGCCGGGGCAAGCCTCCACATGGATCAGCGGGTCGGCAGCGTCTGCGCACAGGCCGGGCAGTTGCCCTTCGGCCAGCAGCATGCGCCACGGGGTCAGCCGCATGGCCGGCGCGTCGAGAAGATGCCGCGCGTCGATCCGGCCGAAGGGAAGACCGTAGGCCATGCCGCCATCCCATGCGCCGGGCATCAGCCGAGCACTCGGCGACGCCGCCTCTGCCGTGCTCGTTGCCCAATCCGGCAGGGGCGCATCATGCCGGGCCATGCGCCCCACGCGCGCGCCGTCGCTCTCCACGAACCATCGGGCTAGCGCGAGCAGCGCATCCACTTCGCCGCCGCTGTCCACCGGCACGCCTTGTGCCCGCCCCTCCGCACGCAAGATCAGGCCGCCGTCCCGCGCCCGCTCGATGCGAAAATCCCCCGCTTCGCCGGACAGGAGCGGCGCGGCGCCGGCATCGATCACGAAGCCCATCTTGCCCGGCAAGTCCGGTAGTTCGTCCAGGCGATCGAGCAACTGGCGGGCGATGCGATGGCTGTCGTCGCCTTCGCGCCAGTCCGGCGCGACCATCACCATGCGCGCGCCCTCGCGCCTGGCATCGTGGTCGACCAGGCCAAGATCGAGCAACCGGTCGAGCAAGGAACGCCAGCTATCGTCGCGCACGCCGCGGATCTGGAGGTTGGCGCGCCGGGTCATGTCGATCAGGCCGTTGCCATGGGCGATCGCCGCTTCGCCCAGCGCCGCCAGGTCGTCGGCCGAAAGACGGCCGAAGCGCGGCTTCACGCGCACGATCAGCCCGTCGCCCGCCGCCATCGGGCGCCAGGCATCGGGACACCAGCCCCGAACGGCCGGCCCGTGGACCACCGCATGGTTCGCGGTCGCCCTATCCCTGCCCGCGCCGGTCTGGCTCACAGGCACATCCTCCGCGCGCCGGGACGCAACCAGGCGGGGCTTGCCGGCATCGCCGGTCGGCGCGAGGTGGCAGGCAGGCGCGACAGGCGCCCGACACCACGCGGCCGTGCAGCCCCAGCCACACGCTTCGCCGCCCAGACGGAAGAGAGACCGTGCCATGACCAATCCCTGGGTCAGGACAAGAGCGACCGAAACGCCGGCAGGTCTCCTGGCTCGCGGGTCGTTGCGGGATGCACGCCTTCCCGGACGCTCTGTCCAGTGGCTGCCCTCATGGGCTCGTGCATCGCGCTATCCGCTTACAGTTGCAGGGACAGCCACGGAATAAGGGGCCAGGCCCCCGCACCGCATTCCCGATTAAGTTCCTTGCGGAACACCGGCGTCAGTTATGCAATGCACCAGCATGAACCGGCGCATCGATGATGCCCTAGTCGAAACATCGGGCTTCGCCAAGACATGGAATGTGTATCGGCAGTCCCGCTGCCGGCTCGACGCCCAAGGCATACCGACGGAGGATGCCGAAACGGAAACCGGAAGCAAGGAAAGCGACGCGGCGTCGGATACCGAAATTATGGCTGGGGCGGCAGGAGCCCCAGTCAAATTCTCACGCCCTACAAGGCCTTGAAAACGCTGGCGTACAGCCAACGGCTGCACACCCTGTTGCTACAGCGTGTTGGCACAATCGACAACCCGGATTTTTCGCTCTCCAGCCACATCCTAGGCGCATCAAGCATCAAGCTATTTGCACCACTGTGACAGAGGAACTCGCGCAGGAGGGTAAGGTCAAATGGCCAGCTCGCATGAAGCTGCCGTTCGCGTAGCAACGGGCTATCCCCCTATAATGAACCGCGCCGGGTTTGCCGGAGGCTCCAACTCCTGAGAAGGTGGAGCCTGTATGAGCAAGACAACGAACAAGTTTGCGCCGGAAGTCCGCGAGCGCGCGGTGCGTATGGTGATCGATCATGAACGTGATTACCCCTCTCGCTGGGCAGCGGTGGTTTCGATTGCGGAGAAGATCGGCTGCGTTCCGCAGACGCTGCATGAGTGGGTGAAGAAGGCTGAGGTCGACAGCGGCAAGCGCGCGGGCGTCCCGACCGAGGTAGCCGACAAGATGAAGGCACTGGAGCGCGAGGTCCGCGAGCTGCGACAGGCCAATGAGATCCTGCGCCAGGCATCGGCATATTTTGCCCAGGCGGAGCTCGACCGCCCGTTCAAGCGATGATCGCGTTCATCGACGATTACCGCGATGCCTATGGGGTCGAGCCAATCTGCAGCATCCTGTAGATCGCCCCATCCACCTATCACGAGCGCATCGCACAGCGGCCTGATCCGTCGACTCCTCTCGCATTCCCGGCAAGGCCGCCCCCGCCCCTGCGGGATGCACACGGAAAAAGATCTGGAAACCACTCTGCTGGGGCCCGTCCTGCCTGACCGGACGTGTGGCGATTGCATGATCTACGGTACCGTTCTCACCGTAGACACGCCTGATTTCAATAAGCCGGCCGGCTCCGCATGTGCTCACCTTGCCGCCGACCGATGCAGCATTGACGCCGTGCGCCCGCACGTTTTCCGGACCTGGTGCTGCGCCGGCAATGCCGCAACAAGCGGCGCTGCATTTCCTCCCCCCTGTCAGACGAGTGCTACGCCAATCCGAAATTCTGGAACGTCAGCGTCGGCTTTGTGCTGAGGAAGGCGACCTGGACCATTGCCTGGGAGCCGGAGCCGTCGGGGTCGTAATATAGCGCGCCGGTCGATTTGTTATAGACGAGATACTGGTCCGGTGCGGTTGCCGCGGTTCCGGCATAGAAGGCCGATGACGGCAGGCTTCCGCTCGGCATCGAGGCAAAGGCGGTGAAGATGCCGCGCGCGAAAACGAGCATGTCCTCGCCCGGCGTAAAGTCCTTCACCGTGTCGCGATCGGCCGATACGGTCAGCGAATCGAACAGGAAGCTGTCCGACCCTGCCCCGCCGGTCAGCTCATCAAGGCCAGCGCCGCCGACCAGCAGATCATTGCCGTCATTGCCCTGCAGGAAGTCGTTGCCTTCTTCGCCATAGATGCCGTCATCGCCGCCCATGCCAACGATGAGATCGCCACCCAGGCTGCCGCGCATCAGGTTGTTGCCGCCATTGCCGGTCAGGGTATTGGCGAAATCATTGCCGACCACCGCGATACTGGCCGAGCCGGTCTGCGTCAGCTTTTCGAGATTGTCTTCCATCGTAAAATCGACGCTGGCATAAGCAATGTCGGTGCCTTCGCCATAATATTCGACGATCCGGTCGCCCAGATTATCGACATAGAAAATGTCGTTGCCGATGCCGCCATAGAGCATATCGGCGCCACCAGCGCCGTCGAGCGTGTCATTCCCCGAACCGCCGTAGAGGATGTCGCTGCTGGCATTGCCGGTCAGCACATCGGCCCCGCCCAGCCCGTTGATCGTCCACAGATCGTTGGTGGCAGCGGTGAAGATATTCACGCCATTGTCGCCGATAAAATATTTCGGCTCTGGCATGTTGTTGAGGCCGATGGTGAAATTCGATTCCACATAGGCCCCCTGGCTGTCGGTCACGCGGCCGACCACCTGGTAGGAGGTCGCCGTTTCATAATCGAGCAAGCTGCCATTGGCGACCGATATCAGCCCCGTTGCCCCATCCACCGAAAAGCGTCCGCCCGCCGTGTTGGTCAGGCTGAAAGTCAGCACATCGCCGCTATCGATGTCGCTTGCGCTCAATGTGCCTATGGTCGTGCCGTTGGCCGCATTTTCATTCACCATGTTCCCGGTCAGCGCCAGCGTCGTCGGCGCATCATTGGCGCCCATCACCGTCAGCGTCACGGTGGTGCTGGATTGCATGCCGGCATTGTCCTTGACCGTATAGGTGAAGGAATCAGTGACGCTCTGCCCGACGGCCAGTGACTGATAGGCCGAACCGGACGCATAGCTGATCGTCCCGTTCGACAGGGTCAGCGCGACACCGTTGGTTGTGGTCGCCGGCAGGGCTTGCAGCATCAACACATCGCCCGGATCGGGATCGACATCATTGGCCAGCAAGGTGGCCGACGAGAAGGTGGAGCCGTCCTCCGATACGCTGACAATGTCGGCATTCGCGGTGGGGGCGTCATTGACGCCGGCCACGACCACGCTCACCCGCCCGGTCGCATCGACCCCGACGGTGTTGACGACCTCGTAGGAAAAGAGTGCCGTGCCGCTGAAATTGGCATAAGGGGTGAAAACGATATTGCCATCGGTATCGAGGCAGATCGTGCCGCCGGAAATCGCCGATGCACCGACCAGCGAGATGGGCAACCCCTCCGCATCGACATCATTGGCGAGCAGGGTCGAGGCGAGGATTGTGATGCTCTGATCCTCCACGCCGGCCACGCTGTCCGCCGTGGCGATCAGCGCGGGTGGGCCACCTTGCGGGCCGAGCGGTTCGAACAGCTTATATTTGACCGATGTTCCCAGATTGTCGCCGCCCTGGCCGCTATAATCGGTCCATACCAGCGCGAAGCCGCCATCGGTGCCACCGGCGACCGCCGGATCGGCCTGAGCACCGAGGGATTCAGTATTGACGAGAAATTCGCCACCAATGCGGGCGCCGTTGATGTCGAAAATCTGTCCCTTGATCCCTGCGGTGCCATTTTCTGTGGCCGCGCCGCTATAGTCGGACCAGCTGACCATGATATTCCCGCCGGCCATGGTGCTTATGCTGGGCGCCAACTGGCCGCCGGCTATGGTCGTGTTGACCAGTTTTTCGCCGCCGACCTTGGCACCGCTGGCGTCGAATATCTGCAGTTTCAGGCCATAATAGTCATTGTCGCCGCCAACGCCGCTATTGTCGGCCCAGACAATGGCGAAACCGCCATTGGCAAGGCCGATGATCGCCTGCTGCTGCTGATTGCCGGCGGTCGTCGTATTGACGAGAAATTCGCTGCCGACCTTGCTGCCACTGGCCGAGAAGATCTGGGCCTTGACCGCGTCCTTGTTGTTGTCGCCGCCCAAA
Source organism: Sphingobium sp. MP9-4 (assembly GCF_005281675.1). Lineage (NCBI taxonomy): Bacteria > Pseudomonadati > Pseudomonadota > Alphaproteobacteria > Sphingomonadales > Sphingobiaceae > Sphingobium > Sphingobium sp. MP9-4. The sequence goes on from NZ_LUFI01000014.1 coordinate 69,728, forward strand.
AGACTGGAATCATGCCAACTGACAACGAATCCGCCGTTGGACAGTGCAGCCACCACCGGCGTATCCTGCGCGTTGGCGGTGTTGGTGTTGACCAGCAATTCCGTGCCCAGCCGGTTGCCAGCGGCATCATAGACCTGGACCTTGACCGATGTCGAACTGGCGTCTCCACCCTGCAGGCTGGAATCGGCCCAGGTGATGACGAAGCCGCCCGAGGAAAGCGCGGTGATGGCGGGTGTGCGCTGGGCGTTGGCGGTGGCCGTGTTGACGAGAAATTCGGTGCCGGTCGCATTGCCGCTGGCATCATAGACGCGTGCCTTGATGCTGGACACCGAGGCATCGCCGCCCGTCAGGCTGGCATCGACCCAGCTGACGACGAAACCGCCCGACGCGAGCGCGCCGACCACGGCGCCGTCCTGGCCGTTCAGGGTCGCGACATTGACCAGAAATTCCGATCCGACCTTGACCCCATTGGCGTCGACGATCTGCGCCTTGATACCGCTGCCGCTGGTATCCGTTCCCTGCGCGCTGCCATCGCTCCACACCATCACGTAGCGGCCATCGGCAAGACCGACGACCGAAGCCTGTTGCTGGCTGCCGGTGGTCATGCTGTTGGCAAGCTGTTCGGTGCCGCCGGTATAGCGTTGTTCATTGACCGCATCGGTCAGGTTGAGCGTCACCACCTTGTCGAAGCTGTTGCCGAACGTATCGGTGGCGCGGATGGTGAGGGTCGCCTGAGTGGACGTCTCATAATCCAGCAGCAGGCTGTCCTGCACCACCAGCTTGTCCTTGTAGACCGCAAAGGCGCCGCCGGTGGAATCATCGAGTATCTGGTAGTTATAGACTGCATTGGATGCGCCATTGGCGCTGAGACTGCCGATGCTGGTATTTTCGACCGCCGTTTCCGACAGGGTCGTATTGGACAGGGTCAGATCGCTGATCGCGGCGGTGGTCGGGGTCAATATCCGAGCCTTGATCGATCCATCGCTGTCGCCGCTCTGGCCGCTATAATCGGTCCATGTCACCAGCAGCGCGCCGGATTGCAGCGCGACGATCGTCGGCATTTCCTGATTGCCGGCGGTGATGCCGTTGATCTGGAATTCGCCGCCGAGCCGATCGCCAGAGGCATCGAATATCTGCGTCTTGATGCCAAAGCCGCTGGCATCCGACGAGAGGATGCTGTTGTCGCGCCAGCTGACCGCAAATCCGCCATCGACCGTGGCCGTCACCGTGGGCTGATCCTGCGAATTGAGCGTGGTGCTGTTGACCAGCATTTCGGTGCCGACGCGATTGCCGGCGGCGTCATAGATCTGCGCCTTGATGCCCGACGCGCTGCTGTCTCCCTGAAGGCTGAGGTCGCGCCAGACGATGACGAAGCCACCGTTCGAGAGGGACGTGATGACCGGCTGATCCTGGGTCGCCGCCGTCGCGCTGTTGACCAGGAATTCGCCGCCGACCTTGGCACCGCTGGCGGTAAAGAGCTGGGCCTTGATACTGGTCGCCGAACTGTCGCCGCCCAGCGCGCTGTAATCGACCCAGGTCGCCACGAAGCCGCCCGAGGCCAGACCGGTTATCGCCGGTGAGAGCTGGCTGTTGGTGATGGTGTTGTTGACGAGGAATTCGCCGCCGACCTTCGCGCCGCTGGCATTATAGATCTGGGCGCGGACGCCCGTGCCCTTGGCGTCCGGCGCAGTGGCACTGGCGTCGACCCAGCTGATGACGAAACCGCCCGAGGCCAGGCTTGTCACCACCGAATTGGACTGTCCCATCTGGGTGGTGCTGTTGACCAGGAATTCGCCGCCGACCCTGCTGCCATCGGCGGCGTACATCTGCGCCTTGACGCTGGTCTTGTCGGCATCGCCGCCCTGACCGCTATTGTCGGTCCAGGTGACGATGAAGCCACCCGAAGCCAGCGCCGTGACGGCGGAGGAATCCTGCGCATTGAGCGTCGAACTGTTGACCTGGAATTCGCTGCCGACCGCCACGCCATTCGCATCATAGCGCTGGGCCCGGATGCCGGTCCCGCTGCCGTCGCTGCTTGCGTCGGTCCAGGTGACGATAAACCCGCCGGAGGACAGCGCCGCAACCGAAGCATCGGTCTGTATGCCGCTCAGAACCGAATTGATGCGGAACTCGCTGGATCCCAGCAAATAGGCTCCCGTCGCCATGGCCCGTGGCACTCCTCTCACCGATTGCGGTTGGACAGGCGCGCTTCCCAGTCCGCCCGCCATCGCGAAAGGCTAACGCAGCGCAGAAGCCGACGACATGAAAATTCCGGGTGGAATCATGCCATCGGGATAGGCCCACCCTACCCCTTTAGGAGATTTACTTAAGGACCGACCCGCACCACCACCGTATCGATCGCATCGCCCCCCTGGGGGCCGATACAGGCAATCTGGTAGGTCGTCGTCCGGGCCGCCGTCACATGCCGCGATCCGTTAGCCGGAACGCCCAGCCCCAGCAGCTTGCAGCTCTTGATGTTCTGGCCGGTCCAGCTGAGCGTCGTCGTCCCCGCCGCCGCCAATTGGCTCGGCTGCGCCTTGATGCTGATTTCGGGCAAGGGGCCGACATCCTTGATCGCAAAGCCACAGGTCGGATCGGGCAGCATGGCCGAAGGCGCGCGCTGCACGATATCGTCGCCTGCCAGAGAGGAAAGATAATGTTCGAGGTTGGAATAGCCGTCGGAGGCGATCTGTGCGCCATCGCGCCCGTCCGCCGGCGACAGGCCATGCGCGCTCTCCCAATTGTCGGCCATGCCATCCTTGTCCTGATCCATTGGCGCGGCGCCACCCGGCAGGACCGGCCAGCCACCGACCTGGAACGGCGCGTTGAGAATTTGCCCCTTGCAGACCGCCATGTCGTTCAGGAGCCTTTTATCGGCGGTATCGCGAACCGGCCTGGTCGCGCCGCCAAAAGCCAGGATGTCGCGATAGGCCTGCCCCGGCCCGGTGATGGCCGCAGGCGACAGCGACACCGGAAAGACTGGTGCAGCCCGGATATATTGCCAGTCGCGCGAGGGCATGACGAGCCGCTGATCGCCATTGTTGGCAGGACGGTGGATGTCGACATTATCCCGAACATAGATATCGAACGGCGCGGGATAATCACGAAAATAGGCGGCCAGATAGAGTTGATTGGTCTTTTGCGAGGATGGCCCCACAACCGCAACGTTACCGATCATGTTGATCGCCAGCGCCCCGAAGCGGGTGTAGAATTCGCCATTATATTGCTGCGAATTGTAGATCACATTGTTGATCATGTCGAAATTGCCGCGCAGGTTGACCAGCGGGTTGCGCCGCACATTGCTGGCGATCAGATTGTGATGGAAGCTGACATTGCGGGCACCATAGCCGAAATAGCTGCCCCGGCTGTGCGGACCGCGATTGGCATCATTCAGCCCTTCGGACAGGATCGACCATTGCACGCTGATGTCGCGCGTCTCGCCGCAGGGAAAGGGTACATCCCCTGATCCGACAATGTTGATACCCTCGTCCGTCGGCCAGGAGGTCGACAGATGATCGAGGATCACGTCATGGGCAGCGCCGCTGATCTGGATCGTATCGACATTATCCGACGCTTTGGCCGATGCGCCGGGACGCAGGCGGATGTGGCGGATGACGACATCATGCGTCTGCACCAGCATCGGTGAATTGAGCGAATTGCGGATGCGGATGGCGATGCCCCCCGGAGAGGTCTGTCCGGCGATCGTCAGATAGGGCTGCATCACCTTGATCCAGTCGTCGACGACGATCGTGCCGCTGACACGAAAGACACAGGTCCGCGGCCCCGACGCCTCGGCACATTCGCGCAGCGTTCCTGGCCCTTTGTCATCCAGGCTGGTGACGAGATAGACCACCCCGCCACGCCCCCCCTTGGCGAAACGACCAAAGCCTTCCGCCGTGGGGAATGCCGCCTGTCCGCTCGTGCGCGGCACAGTCTCTTCGCAATTGTCGCTGTTGAAGGAGGAGGATTGCGCGCCCGACTGGCCGGTCGCCTGGGGCCCCGGCAGCATCAGTGCGGTTGTGACGGCAAGTCCGGCGGCAGCAGCAGCACCAGCGGTCATGATCCACATCGTGACTTTCCCTCTTGCCGCCCCTTCTTCCCGTCGCGCCATCGCATCGCTCCCGCCGTCATGATCGGCCCGGCGCGGCGAAGACGAAGAGGCGCGACACCAGGAAATTGAGACAGAGCGTGGCGCAGATGGCGAGGCCCTTGGCCGGCACGGCACCGATCGGCGTCGCGAACAGCCAGACCAGAAGCGTGGACAGCACCAGCCCGGCCAGGACCATCAACATGAAGCGCCCGCCCTGCGACAGCAATAGGCCATCCCGCGCCCTGAAGGTCCAATGGCGATGGAGCAGGAAGGCAAGGATCGCCGAACCACCATAGGACAGAATATTGGACAGCCGCGCATCCAGCCCCTGCCCCGTCAATCCCAGATAGAGCAGGGCATCCGCCAGCGTCGCGCCACCACCGGCGACCAGGAAGCGCATGGCCTGCCATCGCGCGCTCATGACGGCGCGATCCCACCTGCCGCTTCCCGAGCCGATCGTGGTCGCAGGTTGAGGGCGAACTCGACCGGCGGCGCTGCGGTGCGCTTTACCTGCAGGAATATGCGGCCGACATATTCGCCGAGTATGCCCAGGAACATCGCGTTGAGTGTGATCGACATCAGAAGCAGCACCGTCGTCGTCGCGAAACCGGCCGGCCACCCCGCGCCGATGGTCAGGCGCCAGAGCAGATAGACGAAAGTCAGGAGGAAAGTGGTGCTGCCCACCAGCAGGGCGACGAGAGAGGCAATGCGCAATGGCAACAGCGAATGGTTGAGCAGGCCATCCACCGCCAGCCCGATCATCGGCCATAGCGAGAATTTGCTCTGTCCGGCCTGACGCATGCCGCGGTCATATTCGATGCCGACCTGCGAAAAGCCCATCGCGCTGATGAGCCCGCGCACATAGGGCGTGGTGTCGGCGACGGCGGCCAGTTCCTGCAGGATGCGGCGGTCCACCAGCCGGAACTCGCCGGCATCGATGGGCAGATCATCCTCGCTGACCGCATTGATGATCCGATAGAAACGGCGCCGCGCCCACTGGGTCGCCGGCCCGTCGCCCAGCGAGCGGCGGATGCCATAGACGACCTGATGTCCCTCGCGCCAGCGCGCCAGCATCTGCGGGATCATCGCAGGGGGATCCTGAAGATCGCAATCGAGCTGGATCGCGCATTCGCCGCTTGCATTCTTGTAACCGACCAGCACCGATCGCTGATAACCGCAATTGCGGGAAAAGCGGATGACCCGGACGTTGTGATCGACGGCCGCTATCCGCGCAAGAAGCCCGAACGTGCGATCCGTCGAATGATTGTCGGTGAAAATGATCTCATAATCATAATCGGGCAGCCCAACGAATACATCGACGATCGCCCGATAACAGCGTTCGACATTATCCTCTTCATTATAGGCCGGCACCACGACCGAGACCAGGGTTCGCAAGGGCCCTTCCATCTTCATGCCTGCACCGCCTTGCTGGCGCGGACGGCGGAGATGGTTCTCTCCAGCCCGTCATCCAGCATGATGCGCGCCCGCCAGCCCAGGTTCATGGCAAGCGCCTCCACGGCGAGGCGCAAGGTGACCGGATCATCGATCGTCTCGCGGCGGACCAGTTGCGGATTCGCCCCCGTCAGGCCGACCACACGATCCGCCAGGTCACCGACGGCCACATCCGTGCCTGAACCGACATTGAGGATGGTTCCGCCGCGCACATTGCTTTCCGCGATGCACAGCAGGGCATCAACGGCGTCCCCGACATGGATCAGGTCGCGTCTGTCCGTCGGCCGGCTGAGGATGATCGGCCGGCCGGCGATGCAGGCCCCGATCAGGGCGGGAACCAGGAAGTCGGCGGCCTGGCCGGGCCCATAGACCAGCGCCAGTCGCGCGGTCACAATTGGGAATGGCAGGTTGCGGGCCAGTGCCTGGGCATAATAGGTGGCGGCGGTGAGCGATGCGGCATAGGCCGTCAGCGGCCGCTCCCGCTGATCCTCGCGGAACGGCACCGCCTGCGCGCCATATTCCGCGATCGATCCCGTCCGAACGACCATTTGCGGTGGTCGCCCGGTCCGTGCCACAGCTTCGAGCAGCGCCAGGAACCCCGCCAGCGTCTCGACCGATGCGCCGGCCTGCGTCACCGCACCATCATGACGCCACGCGGTATTGCCCACCAGCCAGAAGATATGGGTCGGCGCGCTATCCGCGATACAGGCCTGCAAGGCCGGACCGTGCGAGAGGGCAAGCCGGTGCTGCGTCACGTCGGGCAGCGTCGCCAGTCGCCAGCCATCGCTATCCGGGCGGAGCAGGACATGCACCTCCCACCCCTCGGCGAAAAGGCGTCGTGCCAGATGCGACCCTATAAAGCCTGCTCCGCCGACCAGCAGGGCGCGCATGGGCCTGCGCTCCTCAAGCGACCGCAGCGGAACGCGCGCGCGGCCCCGCCTGCTGATCGGCAAAGGCAGCAAAGGTCTGTTGCAGATAGTCGATCTGCGCCTCGTCGAGCCCATGATGGCAGGCCAGCAATATACCGCCGCGCATCACGGCATCGGCAACCGGATAGCCGCCGTCTTCCGTACGGCAGGTCACGCCACGCATGGCCGGCTGGCGCAGGATATTGCCGGTGAAGACAGGGCGGGTCTGGATGTCCCAGCCCTCCATCCACATCTGCATCTCACGCCGCGTGAAGGGCGCATTTTCCCGCACGGTCAGCGGGAAGGAAAGCCAGCCCGTGACGGACTCATCGAGCTGACGGGGCAGTTCGAACCAGTCTTCATATTGGGCGAAGAACGCATATTGCCGCGCAAAATTGGCGATGCGGGCGGCAATATTCTCTTGCAGCCTGTCGAGCTGCACGAGACCGAACGCCGCGCCCATTTCGGAAGGTTCGATGTTGAACCCCAGCGCTTCGAACAGGAATTTCGCATCATATTCGATGCCATCGACCTGCACACCGAAGCGGTTTTCCGCGGCTTCGGAGTCTACGAACAAGGACGAGGTGCGTCCCCAGGAGCGCAGCAGTCGCGCCCTGCGTGCCATTTCGGCATCGTTGATGCAGATCATGCCGCCATTGCCCGCAGCGTTGATGACATGCGAGCCATAGAAGCTGGTGGTGCTGATATGCGATCGCGTACCGGTGCTCTTGCCGCGCAATGTGGCGCCCAGCGTGTCGGCACTGTCCTCCACCAGCATCAGTTCATGGCGTTTGGCGATGTCCATCAGCACATCCCAATCGGGCAGATTGCCGATCAGCGAAGGGATCATCATCGCCCGGGTCTGGGGACCGATCATCGCCTCGATGTGCGCGACATCGATATTGTAGGTTCCCGGCTCTGCATCAATGAACACCGGCACCAGCCCGGCCCGGACGATCGGCGCGACGGTGGTGGCAAATGTCAGGGCCGGCGTGATGACCTCACTCCCGACCGGCAAGCCGAGTAGTTCGATGGCAAGATAGTTGGCCGAAGAGCCGGAATTGACCATCAGCCCGTGATGCTTGGCAAACAGCGCCGAGACGCGTGCCTCCATCGCGCGCACCTTCTCGCCCATCTGCGTGGAGGACCGCAAAACTTCCATCACGGCGGCAATTTCGGCCTCGCCATGGACGCTCTTTCCGTAACTTACGTGCATTGCAGAAGCTCCTCCGAATGGGCGGCGGTACGCAGATCGAGATAGGCCGCCAGTTGCGCGCACGAGAAGGCGGCCATATCGGCCTCTCCCCGCAGATAGTGCGTGTACCAGTCGGCAGTGAGGCGGATGGTGCTGGCCATCGAAAGGCAGGCACGCCAGCCGAGCACATTGGCCGCCATGCTGCTGTCGAGCCGCAAGGTACGTGCTTCATGCGGGGCGTTGCTGTCGGCGGAGAAGCGGATCGGCAGGTCCAGTTCCGGCGCACTCGCGATCAGCGCACGCGCCAGTTGCTCTACCGTCACCGCATCATTGTCCGACGGGCCGAAATTCCATGCGGGTTCGGCGGCGGCAGAGGTGCGGGCCAGCATCTGTTCCGCAACCAGCAAATAGCCTGAGAGCGGTTCCAGCACATGCTGCCAGGGACGGATGCTGAGGGGATTGCGAATGATCATCGGATTTTGCGCGGCGGCGGCACGGATGATGTCGGGTATCAGTCGGTCCTCCGCCCAGTCGCCGCCGCCGATCACATTGCCGGCCCGCACGGTCGCCAGCATCGGCCCATCCGGATCGGAGAACCAGCTGCGCCGATAGCATTGCGCGACCAGTTCGGTGCAGGCCTTCGACGCGCTGTAAGGGTCGGTGCCGCCCAGTCGGTCATTTTCCCGATAGGGCCAGGACCAGTCGTGATTTTCATAGCATTTGTCGCTGGTAACGACGATCACCGCCTTGAGCGAAGGCATGGTCCGCGCCTGATCCAGCACATGGGCGGTGCCGATGACATTGGTCGCGAACGTATCGGCGGGTGCCGCGTAGGAGCGGCGGACAAGCGGCTGTGCCGCCAGATGGAATATGACCTCCGCATCGAAGTCCCGGGCGGCGGCGCGCAGGGCGGCCTCATCCCTAATATCGGCGAAGCGGCTATCGATACGCTCGGCGATGCCCGCCGCCGCATAGAAGGAGCGCGATCCCGTCGGTGGTAGCGAAATGCCCCTGACGATCGCCCCGACATGCGCGAGCCAAAGGCACAGCCAGCCGCCCTTGAAGCCGCTATGCCCGGTGACGAGGACACGCCGACCGGCAAAGGCGGTGGCGATCCGATCGGAAATGCCGGCAGGATCAGGCATAGATTTTCGGCCGCAGTTCCGCGCCATGCGCATTTTCGAACTGAAGCCAGGGAGGCGTGCCCTCAGCGCTCAGCCTTTCGAGCTGATCGCGATCGCGTATGGTGTCCATCGGGTGCCAGAAGCCGCGATGCTTGTAGGCAAACAATTCCCCATCGGCTGCGAGCCGGGCAAGCGGAGATTGTTCGAGCGGCTCGGTATCGTCGCCCAGATAGTCGAAAATGCCCGGCTCGAAGACGAAGAACCCGCCGTTGATCCAGGTTTCGTAACGTGTCACCTTCTCGGTGAACCGGGCGACGCGATCATCCTCCAGGTCCAGATTGCCGAAACGGGCTGGCGGCTGGACCGCCGTCACCGTCGCGATCCTGCCATGGGCACGATGGAATGCGAGCAAGGCGTCGATGTCGACATTCCCCACGCCATCCGAATAGGTCACCATGAACGGCTCGTCGCCGAGCCAGTCGCGCAACCGGCGAATGCGTCCACCGGTCATGGTGGTTTCGCCGGTGTCGACGACCGAGACGTTCCAGTCCATGCTGCGGCACGGACGCAGGTTCATCTGCCCGGTGCCCAGCGTGACCGTGAAATCATTGTTCATCAGATGAAGATTGTTGAAGAACGCCTTCATCGTCATGCACTTGTATCCACAAGCCAAGACAAAATCCTTTTGTCCGAAATGGCTGTAGATATCCATGACGTGCATCATGATCGGGCGACCATTCACCTCCACCATCGGCTTTGGAATGCGGACGGTTTCCTCGGACAGACGAGATCCCAGTCCTCCTGCCAACAATACGGTTTGCATCGTCGCTCCCCCTTCCTTGGCGTCAGGCCCATATCGGCCCACCCCGCCATGATATCCTGTTGCGGCACCGCCGCGCGTGCGCAGGTGGGTTAGTCGGCGGTCCGTTCGGACAGGGGGGCACCATTATGGGAAACGCCCCTCTCCAAAAGGGCTAGACCGTCCGCGTCCGGCCGCACGAACAACCGGGTTTCGTCGCCGCCGATGGGCAGCAGCCGATAGCCACGCAGCCGGGCATAGCTGGCAAAAGCGGCATCGAGTTCCCCTTCCTCACCGACGAGGATCGCCGCTGGCGGATCGGCGTCGAGAAAGGCGGACAGGCCATGCGGAGTCGTCGTGGTGAAATAGGGGCGATCGGCAGCCGGCAGATATTGCGCGACGCGGTAGAGGAAAGGTCCGGCGGCAAATTCGCGATAAATCGGCAACCCGCCTTCCAGCACCGCGATCGGCGACAGGGTTGCGACCCTGCCCCGTGCCCCAGCCCTGTCCAGCACTGCCCGGATCTGTTGGCCCTGTTCATGTGTGACCGTGCCCGTCCAGCGAACCGGTTGCGCCACGCCCGGCACGGCCGCGGCAAGGCGCGGCGTCACGCTGATGAGCGCGAGCGCCCCCACGCTTCCCAGCACGGCCGCCATCCAGTGCCGCGCCTCGGCATCGAGCCGGCGGTAGAGGAGGATGAAAAGGAGAATGAAGAAGGGCACCGGCGGTTCATAATATTGCGGGAAGGCCGGCGTCGGCACGAATGCGCCGAGTGCGCCGAACGCCGCCAGCGCGGCCGCGAGAGGGATCGGCCACCAGGCCAACGCCGCCGCCCCTGCCCTGCGCACCAATGTTCCCGCAAAAACGCCCGCGAGAATAAGCGCAAGCAGCCCCGATCCGGCCAGCCACACGCCTTCGGCCACCATGATCTTTTCGGGAAAGGACATCGCCTTGGCGGCGGTCGCCTGCTCCCAATAGGCAAGATGGCCGTGCGAGAAATAGCGGACCGTGTGGGCAAATAATCCGTAGGGATCGCTGATCAGAACGACCAGCGCGGGCGAGCAACCGACCAGCCCGCCGATGATCAGCGGCACGAACACCCGCCGCACTCTTTCCCCAAAAGGCAGAGCGCGTGGCAGCAACAGCGCCGCCAGCGCGAAAGGCGGTCCCAGGAACACATAGCTGACCTTCAGCACGGCCGCGAAGCCCATGGCCAGCCCGGACAGGAAAAGCAGGCCCGCGCGGATCCGGCCTTCGTCCAGCCCGCGCAAGAACAGATCGAACGAAAGGATCGCGAACGGGACGGGCAGGAAATTATTGGTGACCAGCATTCCTGCCGGGCCCATGAGCACACCCGCCACCAGCACCAGCAAGGCCGCCAGGGCAACATGCCGATCCCCCGCCTGCCGCAGCGCAAAGCGATAGAGCAGCAGCCCGGTGGCGATCCAGCACAGGAAGATGAGCAGACGCCCCTTCAACAGCAGATAGCTGTCGCCGGTCAGCGCATAGAGCGTGTGCAGCAGCAGGGGCAGGCCCGGCAGATGATTATATCCCAGCGCCTGATACAGCGGCGCCTGGAACAGTAGCTGACCGGCACTGACATGAATCTGCTCGTCATGCCCCAGCGGAAAGGTGACGACCCGTCCGAACAGGCCGATCAGCACGAAGGCGAGGATCGCATAGATCAGGAACCTGGCCGGCGTCAGGGCTTGCCAGCGCTTGGGCACCCATCCCGACGACGGGCGCCAGAGCGCCGCACGGCTATCCCCGTGCATAGCGCAAGGCCCGCATCCGCCTGGACGAAAGCGCACGCCCACTGCGTCGCCGCAGGTCGGCCTCGCCGCCATGCAGCGCGATCGCCAGTGCCAGCAACACCGGCACCGCCCACAGCCGTGCGTACATATGCGGGCTCGCGGCGGAAAAGAGCAGGAAGGTCGCCAGGACGGACAGGGCAAGCGCCCCGGCCAGCCTGTCCCGCTTCAACGCCGTGAACCCGATCACGCCGCCAACGCCAATCATCGCGATCCAGCCGACAAGGGCGAGAAAGCCGCCTTCCACCCACAGCAGCAGATACATGTTATGCACCGGCGCGCCGGCCGGGCTGATGACGCGATCCTGATCCACGCCGACACCGACGAACATATGATCACCGACGCGTTGCCACGCATCCTTGGCCAATCCCAGCCGGTCCTCGAACGTGCCGGCCTCCGCTATGTCGCCGGCCTCCAAGGCGTTCGCGACGCGCTTCTGGAACACGGCGGGCAAAGTGACATTGACGGCGTTCAGAACGATGCCCAACGCAACGATACCGACCAGCCCGCCAAGAACATAAGCGCGAATGCGACGGTCGCCGAACAGGACGAAGAACAGGATCGCGACAACCATGCTGCCAAAGGCGGTTGCGGACGCGCTCAGCAGCAAGGCATAGAACAGGACGCCTGCGATGACGAGCATCTGCCAGAGGCCGATGACCCGGCGTGCGCGCAGGTAGAAGGCAAAGGGCAAGGCCATCGAGATGGTTGCGCCATTCCAGTTCGCGTCGGTCGCGAAAGCCCCCAGCCGCCCGCTGCCGGACAGGAAATCGAGGCCCAGCGTGGCGCGCGCGTCTTCGAACGAGCCCGAATAGGTAAAATAGACGATGATCCCGATCAGCTCCATCAGGAACACGCCGAACAGCAAGGCGCAGGCCAGCCGGTTGGTGTTGGCGGCACCATGCCCCATCAGGAGGAAAGGCAGCACCGCCCAGGCCACGCTATATTGCAGGGCGACGATGATCCAGCGCGTGGGATCATGGCAGAAGAGCGAACTGACGAGCAAGCCGCCCATCATCAGGGCGAAGGCCGCGAACCAGAGCGGCGACAGCAGGCCGAAGGGTTCAAGCGGAATATGTTTCCGGACCAGCAACTGCGCGCCCCCGATCAGCAGGCACAGGTCGCTGACCGTGAACATGATGTCGATCGACGGGCGCCATGACAGATAGGCCGCCAGGAATATGCCGACCATGATCGCCGTTGGCGGGCTGTCTGCCATCGCCCGCGCATCGGCCACGGTGCCTTCAGACGCACTGCTCATGCCTCGCCTCCCGCTGGCTGCGCCTGGGCCGCCGCGCTGCCCTTTTCCCGATAGATCCGTTGCCCGAAAAAGCGTTGATAGGGCCAGATTTCCAGGCTGATATGGACGAGATGGGTGAGCGGCATGGTCACGGCCACCACGACCGCAGCGAAGATCGCGATCGATCCCAGCACATTGTCGGTGAACCAGCCGAAATGGTCGAATATCCTGCGTATCCCGTAATAGCTGTAGGGATGCACGAGATAGAGGCTGTAGCTGACGGTACCGAGATAGCGGAACAGCGGATTGTCGAGCGCGCGGGCGGTCAGGCTGCCCGGCTGGACCGCGCAATGGAAATAGAGTCCGGCCGACAGGATGATCGGCACCAGGACCGGATCGGCAAAGTCGCTCCAGCTATATTCGAAATGGCCGCGGCTGGCGAAGGCGATCATCGCGATCAGACTTGCAAGTTCCAGACCGCGCGCCGGGATGGGCCAGCGCCAGGGCCTGGCACTGGCCAGTCGGATTGCCGCGCCGATGACGAAATAGATGGCGATCGGATGGGTCAGCAGGAAGCTCAGTCCGACGAGGATTGCGACGGCGGCGCCCGCGCGGTTGCGATGATGCACCGTAAAATAGACGATCCCATACATCAGCAGATAGAAGATCACCTCGTAGGTCAGGCTCCACGCATTGGGCGTGAGCTGCTCCGTGCCGGTAAAAAGGTTGATGAACAGCAGGCCCGAAATCACCGCTTTCGTCGAATTGAGCGCAGGATAGGCATTGGTGATTGCGTTCAGCACGATGAAGAGCAGCGAAAGCACGAAAAACAGCGGATAAAGCCGCAGGAAGCGGCGCAGCGCAAATTGCTGCGCGCCATAGCGCATTGCGCTCGGCAGGATGACATAGCCGCTGATGATGAAGAACAGTTCGACACCAAAAGTGCCTAATGCCCAAGCCCCCGCGATGCCCTGCACATAGGCATCATTCTGGGCATAGATATGTTTGGCGGTGCCGCCCAGAATATGCGCCAGCAGCACCATCATCGCTGCCAGGCCGCGCAAGCCGTGCGCCGCCACATTGAACCCGCCCCCGGCTGTGTCGCGCGGCGAAGCAGGCCGGGTCGGACCGGATGAGCGCGCCAGCAAGGCAGAGGTCGCCTCGCTAGCGATGGGGCGTCTCCTGCCCGGCGCCAGCATGAAGCATGTCGTCATAGATCGCCATGATCGCATCGGCATGGCGCGCTTCGCCGAATTTGAGCAAGGCATCGGCCCGCGCAGATTGGCCGATGCCTTCCATCATCGCAGGATCGCGTAACAGGGTGGCGCAAGCATCGGCCAGCGCCTGAGCGTCCTCTGGTGGAACAAGACGCCCCGTCTCACGGTCTCGGATAGCTTCGACATTGCCACCCGATGCAGTCGCGACGACCGGCGTTTCGACCAGCATCGCCTCTATCAGCGTTCGTCCGAAAGGTTCGTCGATCGCCGGCACCATCAGTAAATCGCACCCCGCCAGCCAGAAGGCGCCGGGAGTGCGAAAACCCATCAGATGGATCGCGTCGCCAATGCCTTGCCGCCGGGCACGATCCGCAACCTGGGCGTCCATGCCGTCAAGCGCCTCGCCGAAGAGCACACCCCGCGCATCGAGTTCGGGCGCGACACGGCGAAGCGCAGCAATTGCATCGACGAACAGCAATGGCCGTTTGCGGCCGATCAGGACGCCCGAGAAGCCGACAAGATTGGCGGTGGGCGGCGCATTGATGAGTTCGAGTATCGCCTGCCGGGCCGCCCACCGATCGCATTGGATGGATGTATCGAAAGGGCTGTGTACCACATCGGTACGCAGCCTGCGGCGCAGGCCGCCTGCCTGGTCGCCGGCGAAGTGCGACACCGCAACCACCCGGTTGGCCAGTAGCGGCGCAACCATCCTCAATCCCAATGCATCGGGTGCACCACGGTGATGCCAGAGCAATTGGGCTCCCGCCAGCCGAGCGGCCAATGCCCAGGTCGCATGGGTGCGCCCGTCATTGCTGTGGACGATGGCAACCTGGCGTTTGCGCAGGAACCGGGCCAGAGGAATGGCGCCTCGCGCTAGCTCCAGTGCCCGCAACGGGCCGACCCTGCGGCCGTGCTGGAGAGAAATGGAAGCGGGGATGGCCTCGACAGCAATGCCCCTGTCCGCAAACAGCCGGGCGATGATGCCCTGCGGATTCTGGACGATGACGAGCGGCGCGTAACGCTGCTGATCGATCTTGGCGATCAAGCTGCTGGCAGAGATATGGCTGCCCCCCACCAGGTCTCCGACGAAGGGAAAGCATATGGTGACGGCCGACGGCATGCTAGATGGCCCATTGCTCGGGCAACGGGGTTTCAAGCATCAGCCATTCCACTTCCGACCCGCCGCAGAAACGGTCCACGACGTCCAGAAAACGGCCATTAGCAGAAACCTGGAACAGCGTGCCGACATGGCATCCCCGAGCAGAGCGGGCGATCAGCAGGAAGGCCCCAGGACCGGTCAGATAGCGCACGATGTTGGCCATCGCCCGGCGCAGCGCCTCTTCATCGAAATAGCCGCGATTTAGGATGTTGCAGGCCCGGATGAAGTCAAACCGATGGCGGAACGCGGGGGTATCGACAAAGATGTCATTCTTCTCGATCTGCACGTTCGACGCGGCCTTCAGCCGCGGACTGATGAGGCGCACGGGCGTGACATCCCCGCCCCCCTGCTGCACGAGGCGCTGGGCACGTCCGCCCAGCCAGGCATTTGCCAGGGCGCGCACCGCGAGCATGCCGGTGGCATAGTCGGCCCGACGGCCCCAGGGGCGTACCACCCGGCCCAACACATCATATTGCAACGGATGTCCCGCCTCGTCGGTCAGCACCCGCACGCCCGGATAGGCCTTCACCAATCGACCGTCGATGGCGATGTCGGTGCCGACCACGGCCGGCATATGCCCACAGGCCAGCAATCGCTCATAGAGGGCAAGCGTCGTCGCACCGGACGATATGCCGATATCAAGAACCTGCCCAATGGTGGCGCCACTCAATTCGAAACTTTCCAGACAACGCGCATCCAGATCATGAAAGCGATCGCTTGCTGTCCGTTTGAAGGTCGAGTTGCGCGTGCGCAGATCCGAAAAGAAACGATCTTCGACATCGGTCGAAGTCGGCTTTCGGGCTGGATGAAAAAAGGCTTTGGCGGTGATGGACATAACGTCTCCCCTGCCTGTTCCTTATCATCCAGCGTCGCTGCGGTGATCGGCAATTTGGGATTACATCTACAGGAAAGCTGCGCTTTTATCCTGATTGGTTCCATGAACTAGCGACGATCATGGTGGAGGGACATGGCTATGGAGAGGGCGCACCCGCTATTGTCGTTCATCATCTCGACCCACGCATGGGGGCTTCGAGCCATGTCGCACCGGCGCGTGCGCGCCGTTACCCACCTGCTGAGCGGAACGGCGGCGACACTGGGCATCACGCTACTTTCCATCGCCCTTACGGCTCGACTGCTACATCCCGCGGCCTATGGCATCCTGGCAATGATCCTGACACTGGGACAGGCAAGCGAGCGCTTGTTGAGTTTCCAGTCTTGGCAACCGGTCATCCGCTATGGCGCCAGCCTTGATCACGAAAAGGATTCCGCCGCGTTTTTCGCGCTGCTCAAATTCGGACTGTTGCTCGACCTGGGCGGCGGCGTTGCGGCGTGGGTGGTGGCGAACGGGATTGCGCTGACGGGGCAATGGCTGCTCGGCTACAGCGACGAAACCCTGCAAATGGCCCTCATCTTCCTGGTGTCGCTGCTGTTTAGCTATAATGGTGTGGCCACGGCGATATACCGCCTGACCGACCAATATCGCATGATCGCACGCATTCAGGTCGCCAATGCGCTGCTGAGACTGGCGCTGATCGGTATTGCCTTCGTGATGGATGCAGACCTGTTCGAGATGGTGCTGATCTGGACATTTACCCAGATCATCATGTCGATTTCCAATTTCATCTTCGCGATACGCCTTCTGCCCGCGCCAGGCCTGCGCGCCATTTTCGACGCCAGCGTCGAAGGCATCAACGAGCGCTTTCCGAAGGTATGGCGCTTTGCCCTGGGATCCAATTTTTCCCTGACCGTCTGGTCGAGCGCCCAGCAGGTCGACACGCTGATCGTCGGCTGGCTTGCCGACCCGGCAAGCGCGGGCCTGTTTCACATTGCCAAGCGGATCAGCCGAGTCGTGCAACAGATCGGCAGCCAAGTGGAATCGGTCGTCTATCCAGACCTCAGCCGGTTGGCGGCGGTCGGCAATCGCCGCGCCTTCGTGCGGGTGGTGATACAAACCGAGCTAATCCTGCTCGCCTTTGGCATGGCCTGTTTCCTCACCATCCTGATCGCCGGCGCGAGCCTGATGCGCCTGATCGTTGGAGCGCAATTTGCCGGGGCGGTACCGCTCCTCATCGTCCAGATCCTGGCGGTGACGATGACGATCAGCGGCGCGGCCAGTCGCGCCGGGCTGCTGTCGCTGGGGGAACAGCGGGGCGTCCTACGTACCGTTATGGCCTGTGCCATGGCCTTCTACTGCTCGGTCGCCCCGCTGATCATGGAATTCGGTGCCATGGGTGCCAATCTAGCCCACCTGGCCTTCGGCATCGTCTGGCTGGGCGGTCTCAGCTTGAACCTTCGCCGCGCGATCAAGGTCGCCCCCTGGCAACAGCGATAGGGCCACAAGGCTTTTCCGATCACACGCAAAAAGGACCGATCAACCCATGCGGTTCACCGGTCCTGTTTTGGTCCTGTTGGGACGGCACCTCAATTGAAATGCAGCGCTTCCACCACGCGACGCTTGGAACGGCGCCAGCTGCGCAACAGGCGCTTGTGCATCGCACCAGCCTCCGCCGGATCATCGGCATCATAATATTTGGTCAGTCGAGCGATATGGTGGATCGCATCGCCATAGCCGCGTCGTGCATGGGCCGGATAATCCACCATGTTGATGACCGCTCCGGTAATCGGCCGCTCGAACATCTCCATCGCCACCCGCGCGGCTTCGGGACTGGTCATGCCCCAACGCAGTACCAGGATCGTCGAATCGGCATATTCGGTGAGCGTCTTGGCATCGCGCACCGGCAGGATCGGCGGCGCATTCAGGATCACCAGATCATAATGCTGCCGCAGCGCATTGACCATGCGTGGCAGGCGAGGCGACGCGATCAGCGCCCCCGGATCCATGGGTGTATCGCCGACGGCAATTACCGAAAAATGGCTGTCTTCCTGGATGACGGGCAGATCCTCCAGGCCAGCACGACCAGTGAGATAGCCAACGACACCATTGCCCTTGCAATCGGCCTCGATATTGGGGCGCCGCAAATCGAAATCGACGACGACCGCGCGCCTGCTGACGGCGCCAGCCGCAGCCGCCAGACTGGTGGCGATGGTGCTCTTGCCCTCGCCATCCAGCGGAGATGTCACCACCACCACCTGGGAGCCGGGGCCATGGCGCGATTCCAGTTCGATCAGCAGATTGCGGATCGCCTCGGCAAAGCGGGACCGGGGTTTGGATTCTACGACCGCATGAACCGGTTCATCTTCGCGCCCATCACTGAGATCGGGCACCATCGCAAGTGTGGGAATGCCGAGCAGGCGCCGGACCTGCGCCGCCGTGCGGATCGTCGTATCCATCGTATCGACCACGAAGGCGACGATCAGGCCGAGCAGAAGAAAGGCCAGCATCGCCACCGCCAGAACCCGTTGCGGGATCGGATAGCTGGGCACCGCTGGCAGAGAGGCGCGGGAGATGATCGAGATGTCGGGATCCACATCGACGGGCGCCGTGATCTTTGCGTTCAGCGCGGCGACCAACGACATGTACAGCGTGTTGGTTGCCTCCGCCTTGCGTTCGAGCCCCCGCAGCGCGACCGCCTGTCCTCCCGACGCCAGAGCCTGCGAACGGATGCTGCTGATGCTGGCATCGATTGCACCGCGCCGGGCGGCGCTGGCCGCCGACACGGCCGACAATTCGCCCTGCAACCGCGTCGTTTCCGCCGCGATGCGCGGGCCGATCGTGGCCAGTTCCGCCTTGGTCTTGACGACATCAGGATAGCCCGGACCGAACATCGTGCTCAGTTCGCCCAGACGCCGCGACAAGGTTGCCTCCTGCTGTCGCAGTTCGATGAGCAGCGGGGATGTCGCCGTCGCCGGTCCTCCACTGAGTTGGGCAAGCCGGCTGGCATAAGCGCTTTCCGCACGGGCCTGGGCCAGAATGCCGGCCGACTGGTCGACCTGGGCAGCGCCGCTGACTTCGGGATTGGATGCCAATATGCCATGGGCCGCGCGGAAACTGGCGGCGGCGCCATCAGTCTGCTGCATGGCGGTACGCACCTGCACGACCCGCGCGGTCAGCGCCTGGATTTCCTTATCGCGCGATTCCTTGGCGTTCTTCAATCCACCTTGGATATAGGTTTCGACCAGCCGATTGGCGATCAGGGCGGCCTTTGCCGGATCTTCCGAAGAGGCCGTCACCTTGATCGTGCTCGACCGGCCGACGCGCATGATGTCGACCTTGTCGAGCAGCCGGTCGACCACGCCCTCGCTCCGCGACCGCTCGGCCGCCTCCGCCCGAAGGCCGGGATCCACTTCCACCGGACGGTTGCCCAGGATCACTTCCCGGACCCAGGATCCGACGCCCCTGGCTTCTCCCGGCTTGCGGGCAAATTCGGGATCATCATCCAGATGCAGCGTCGTCGCCGCCGCCCGCGCAAGACGCCGGGAGCGCAGCATTTCGACTTTCGTCTCGATCTGCGTTTCCTGGTTCGGGCTGAGGATGGTCGTGCCGGTGACCGATGTTTCCGCGTCAGGCGGCTGGACCACCACGGTCGCCGAACTGCTGTAGATGGGCGTGATGTTGATCAGGACGATGATCGTCATCGCCATGCCCAGCACGGTCAGCGTGGCGATCAATATCCAGCGCCGCCGGATCATCCGGAAAAAATCGTGAACGCCGAAATAGCCCGTACGAGTGCTTGGCTGCGGTGCCCGCGCCGCCCCCATGAATATCTCACCTGGGCTCAAATTAGAAGGAACGATGAGGGCGTCGCCTGAAGACATAGGATATCCCCTTCCAACAACGATATCATTCGAAGGCGGACCTGGAGCAGACAAAGCTCGCTTCAACAGTCGCCCACAGCACGAAACGCCGACGCAACCCTGGAAAATCCGACTGGCTAGTCGTCACTCAAGCCACGTCGGCCAGCCTTAAAGGGAGGCGCGGTACCGCGGCCGGAGTTACGGCTGGCACGGCCCGGCATGGCGGCTGCTCGCCGTTTTGCTGAACTGGTTCACCCAGCAAACCGCGGCTTAACGCCCAGATTGCGGCCTGCGTCCGATTAACCACATGAAGCTTCCGTAGAATGGATTTGACATGAACCTTCACCGTGGCCTCGGTAATGTTGAGCCGGCGGGAAATGATCTTGTTGGGTTCGCCCCGGATCAGACCACGCAATATTTCTACCTCACGGTCCGACATCTTCACATCTTCAATGCGGCCGTCATTATCGTTCCAGCGCAAATTGGTATCGAGCCCTGCAAGTTCGAAAATGATGCGAGAGGGCACGATCTTTTCGCCGAGTGCGACCAGATTGATCATTGCTGCAAGACTGGCGCAGGATGTGTCTTTGCCAATATAGCCGGCCACACCCGCCTGAAACGCCTGGGCAACCATCGCGCATTCACAATCATGTCCCAGCATGACGATCAATGCCTCGTCCTGGAGCATATGAGCCTCTCGACACATTTCGAGCGTCGCTTCATCGGACGAGGAGGCCATCACCAGAAGGTTGTTCACGCCGTGGCTGTCAGTTTCCAGCGGAATATCGGCCAAATTTCGGAAAACGCCGACGACATCCAACGATCTTTCCGTCAGAATACGTCGCAGGCCTTCGCCTTCGATCTCATTTTGCGTGACGATGATCACTTGCAGTTGATTGCTCAAAGTCGCCTCCGAGAAATTAGGAGCGCCTTCGCTTTCACGCAGCGAACTCGACTATGGCATCAACTGCCAGAGAGCGAGGAACCCCTTCAGAGGGAAAGCCTGCTTTTTGCAGCATCCGGCTTTCCGATCGCGACCCTTCCCTGCCTAAGAGCTATAGTAATCGGAAAAACAATCAAGCTTTTCCAATAGGTGCATTTGAAGGGCAAACTCAAAAGTATTAGTAAATTTTGTAAATTCCTTTGAAGGAAAATCATAATTCACCAAGGTTTTCAATAACCCTTTGTGCATCGCAATGCCGGGCAGGATGGTCTGCATGGTCGATCCGACCCGGCCGCACTATCCTTATGGTACGCCAGCCCAGCGCCTTCGGAGCGATAAAATCCTTCACCGGATTGTCGGCAACATAAGTGAAACAGTGATTCGCCAATCCGAAATATTCCTGCATATGCAGGAAGGCGCGCCGATCCGGCTTCCAATGCGCACGCCCCCAGCGGTCAGTACAGATACCTAGGCTGACACCACGCCGGTACAGATCCAGTGCGCGGATCTTCCGTCTCTGGGCATCGAGATACCCGTCGGTGATGACGCCGATTGCAATATGCGGCGCGATATTCGTCAGAAAATCCGCGGCATCTGGCGCCAGCTCGATAATCGGTCGATGCTGTCGATAGACGGCAAGCATCCGCCCCACCAGGGACGGCGTAGGATCAATGTCCAAGTCGCGCAGGCAGTCATCGAACAACTGTGTCCTGGCACCCGCCTCGAACTTTCGGCGCAGAAAAGTCCCGTATTCGACAAGGCCCAGGCGTTCGCGCGCCCATGCACCTACGGCGCCCAATCCGCTCAGCACATAGTCCCGTTCCAGATAGAGTGTGTCATCAAGGTCGAAGACAAGCACGTGCTCCGGCGCGCACTTCACCCGCGGCCGGGCCATCAGACGAACACGGCATCATCGAACCGGAGCATCAGCATATCGGACTGCCATTCATCATTGGCGGTACGCGGCAAGTTCAGACATTCCTCCAGCATCCACGTCGTGAACTGCGCGCCGGCATGATGCGTCAACGGATAACCGCCGCCGAAGCGGGCATTGATCTCGAACACGAACGGCATCCCGTTCTCGGCCAGACGCACCTGGAAACACAGCGCCCCGCGCGCACCCTTGCACGCAGCGGCGATCTGGCGGGCCATGTCCGCCAGCGGCTGGCTGCGCAGCGTGACCCCTTTTTCCACTTCGCCTGCGCGGACCTTCAATCTTTCATGCGGCACGGCACATTTCAGCCGTCCTTCGGCATCGAAGTAGAGATTGACCGTGAATTCCCGTCCCGGAATGAACTGCTGGACGATATAGGGTTCCTTGGCATCGAGCGTGAGCAATTCGTTCAGCGTCTCGACCATCATGATACCGCGGCTCGAACTCCCGTGGCGCGGCTTGGCAAGCAAGGGAAAGACCATTTCTTCGCGCCCGCGCAAGACATCTTTGGCCGATGCCGTCCGGGGCGTGTGAACGCCTGCGGCGGAGAGGAAGCGGGCTGTCGCCAGCTTGTCGCGCGCCATCGTCACGACCTGCTCGCTACTGACGGCAACATGGCAACCAAGCGCCGCGAACTTGTCCCGGGCACGGGCAAAGGCGATCAGTTCGGTATCGATGGTCGGCACGATCAGGCCGATATTTTCCTGTTCGCATATCTCCAGCATCGCTGGAATGAATGCGGTGCTTTCCGCTGAAGGCGCTGCGAATGCCTTGTCCGCCTCGATACAGGCCGGGCTCCATTCCGGCTGCAAATCACAGCCATAGATACTGAGATCCGCGCCCAGTTGTGCAGCCGACTGGCGGAAGCTGCGCAGCAGACTGACCCGGCGGCCGGCCGAACTCATCATCATGCGCAAGGATCGCCGGGAAGACGCGCGTCGTCCTGAATTTGCCACCAGGGTGACCGCCCCCTCTTGAGTAGGTTCGAAAACGACCGGCATGTTCATGCTACCTCCCTTATCAGGGTGAAAGCCTCGGCCGCCGCGCAGGAAACGCAGGATCCTCTCACCATTGCCAGTGCTCTCAATGTTTCTAGCGACCGTTCATTGGGAAACGGTCGAACCTGCGACCGGAAGCAGGCAAACGCATCCAATTTCTGATCCAGATGGCTGGAGATGTCGATAAAGACATTGGGCTGGAACGCGGGACCAAGATAGGGCGCGGACCAGTTTGTTTCCGACACTGTTTCATAGGCGAGGATGCGCCGGGGATAATCCCGCCCCAACGGACGCGCCGCCACCATGGCCGCATCGAAGACCAGCTTATGATCGAAATGCAGATCGCCCACAAAGGGGACCAGCAACATATCGGGCCGGCTCGTCATAACCGATTTCGCAACGGCGGCATTGAGCGCGGCACGCGATACGCCGTCCAGCCCAGCCGCCGGAAAATCAAGAAACTGTGTCTGGGTGACGCCCAGCAGCCAATGCGCCTGGCGGGCCTCATCGCGCACCTGGTTAGCCTGAGCCTCGTCGAACAACGGCGCCATGCCGCGCGTAACCACCAGGATTTCGACCTGGCACCCCATCGAGACCAGTCGCGCGATCGTTCCCCCACAGCCTAGAACCTCGTCATCGGGATGCGGTGCGATGACCAGCGCCCGCTGCACGGAATCGAGAGCCGTCATCGCGTCATCGGCTCCCGCCCCAAAATGGCGTGGACCGGCAAGGCGCCATCCGCCTTGCAGCACCATTGCGTGACCTGCAGCCCGCCCTCATCGCCGCAGCGCACCGTAAAGCTGCTGTCGGTTCGCTCGACAATCTGCCCCGGCATGGACGCCCTGTAGCGCGACAGGGATACGGGATGCGCCGCCGCGATGACGACCTTGCTGTCGTTCAATATCGTCCAAGCGCCCGGATAGGGCGCGCCACAGGCGCGCACCATGCGCCAGATATCGTCCACCGGCGCCGTCCAATCGATACGGGCATCCTCGGGCCGTCGGCGCGTACCATAGCTGCTGTGCCGCTCGTCCTGCGGCACCCCAGGCGCACGCCCATGGGCCAGTTCGATCAGCATGGGCGGCAATATTTCGGCCAGCATCATCATATGCTTGGCATAGAGAGATTCTGCCGTCTCATCCGATGCGACATGGAAGAAACGCTGTGCCAGGATCGGGCCGCTGTCGACCCCGTCGTCGATCCTGAACAGGGTCGAAGCGGAAATCGGCTCATCGAGCAGGATGGTCCATGGGATGATCGCCCGCCCGCGCAACCGGGGCAGCGGCGCAGGGTGAAAGCCGATCAGGCCGCCGGGCGCGCTGGCCTGCACGCGCGCGCCGCACAGTTGCGACCAGCCGATGACGAAGATGTAGTCGGGCGCGAGATCCTCGATCAACTCGAGACTGGACTGTGCGTTGATGTTCGACACCGTGACGAGCCGCGTCGCCAGCGCCGCCGCATCGCCGGACAAATCCACGAAATCGGAATGACGATGGCCAAGCGTGACCGGCAGGGTCAAGACCGCCGCCAAATCCCATGCCGACGAAGCCGCAAGGCATTTCAGCGCAACGCGCGTGCTCTCAACTGCGCCAACGAGCACCGCTCTCATAGGCCCTCCTTATGGATGTTGGATCGGTTCGCTCCCCCGTCAATGCGACGAGGACGGTGCGCCAGAGTATGTTGATGTCGAGCGACAGGCTGCGATGATCGATATACCAGAGATCGAGCGCCATCTTGTCGGCATCGCTCAGCAGCGTGTTGCCGTTGACCTGCGCCCAGCCGGTGAGCCCAGGCCTGACGGCGCACCGTGCTTGACCAGTTTTCCCGGCCGCCACGATCGTTTCAGGCAGCAACGGTCGCGGCCCGATCAATGCCATATCGCCCGTGAGGATGTGCCATAATTGCGGCAATTCATCGAGCCGCACCGCCCTGAGCGCGCGACCGACCGGCGTCGTCCGGGCCGCATCGGGGAGCAAATGACCGTCCGCATCGTGCATATTCGTCATGGTGCGGAACTTGACCAGCGTGAACAGCCGCCCGTCCCGCGTCACACGGCGCTGTCGGAACAGGATCGGTCGGCCATCGGTCAGGGCGATCACGCCTGCCACTGCGGCCATCACCGGCACGGCCACCAGCAGCCCGACAGCCGATATCCCCACATCGAGAAGCCGGATCGATGACATCACCCTCCTCCCGTCGCAAACGCCCGCACAGGTGCAGCGGATCGATCGGGTTGAACAGGGACGCCCGTCGGATGGGCAACCAGGCCCATCGTGTCGAGCAGCATCGCATTCACCTTCTCGACCGAGAAATGCTCCTCCACCGTCCGCCGTGCCGCCGCGCCCATGGCGACGACCAGCCCCGGATCCGCCGCGATACGCAACATCGCATTGGCAAGTGCCTGGTGGTTGCGCGGCGGGACCAGAAAACCATTCTCCCCCTCGACCACGGGCTCCCTGCAGCCGGGCATGTCGGTGGTGATCACGCCTCGCCCCGTTGCCATCGCCTCCAACAACGTGCGCGGCAGCCCTTCGCGATACCAGCTGGGCAATACGAAGACGCTCGCCTGGGCAAGATGCGGCCGGACGTCCTGCGTCTCGCCGCAATATTCCAGCAGGCCATCCCGGTTCCATTGCGCGATCGTCTCGCGCGAAATGGCGGCAGGATTGCTGTCGAACGGACCGAGCAGGCGGAAACGGATGTCAGGCCGCTCCGCCCGGACCAGACGCGCTGCTTCGGCATAATCATCAAGGCCCTTGTTGCGCAGCAGCCGGGCGATCATCAGGAAGCTCAGCTCCACTTCGGGGAGCGGCTGGCAAGCATAATGATCGAGGTCGACGCCCGATCCGGGCACCTGAATGACCTGGGCGCCCTCATCGATGATGCCATGGGCCAGCATTTCGTGCCGATCGTCGCGATTGAACACGAACACGGCCTGGGCGTGCGCCAGCGCGCGACGATAGAGAAAGGAAACGAGACGCCGGACATGGCGCAGGCGGCCGGACATGTCGTCGCTGAACACATGCCCCAATCCACTCACCATCGCATAAAAGCGCGTCCTGCCGACACAACGGGTCGCCAAACCGCCATAGATGATCGGCTTTTGCGTATAAGCGAGCACGATATCTGGCCGCTCGCGCCACAGCATCACCAGCAGCCAGGAAAAAGTTTGCACGTCGCGAAACGGATTCATCCCCGTGCGCGCCATCGGCATGTGGCGGAAGCGCACGCCCAGCGCGGCGAGCCTCGCCTCGACCGCCGCATCCCGATCAGGAGCACAGGCGATGACCTCATGTCCGTTCGCCACCATCGATGCGAGCAGGCGCCCGCGAAAATTGATCAGCGAGAAAGCCAGGCTGGAGACGACGACGATCTTCATAGCGCCTCGCACTGCATGGCACGCGGCGATGGCCCCGGCTCGTCGCTCTCGATCCGTCCCGCAACCTGTCGAAACAGCGCATCATAGCGCTTCACGACCTGATCGATCGCAAACATCTCGCTGATACGCTGGCGCGCAGCACCGCCCAGCATCACCCGTTCCTCCGGCCGCAAATGGCATAGTTCCATCAACGCCAGCGCGAGGGCTGTCGGATTGCGCGGCGGCACGGTGCGGCCCGTCGCTCCGATGACCCAGCCCGTGTCGCCGACATCGGTACCGACACAGGGTATGGCCTTGGCCATCGCCTCACCCACGATATTGGGGAATCCCTCGCCCCAGGCCGAGGGCAAGGCGAGGATATCGACGCCGCCGAGCCACTGCGCGACATCGCTCCGTTGCCCCGAAAGCGTCCAGTACCCGGTCGGCAAGGCCGAGAGCGCGTCCGCGATCTCCGGCGTCGGCCGGTCCATCCCCTCTCCCACGATCAGCAGATGCGCCGGCATACGGGCGGGATGCAGCCGGGCGAAGGCCGATACCAGATTGGCGGCATCCTTCATTGGATGCGCCCGCGCGACCATCGCGATCACGATGCGGTCGGGCGCGATGCCGAAAATCCGGCGAAGCCGATCCTGGGCCTCCGCCCGCTGCCCGTCCGCGTCCAGATCGAACCCATTGGGGATGACCATCGCCCGCGTGGGATCAAAGCCTATGGCCCGATATTGCTGCATCGCCACCCGGGCATTGTAGATGATCGCCTGCGGCCGCCGTGAAAGCAGCGCCTGGGTCCGCAGGACGAGGCGGGTCAGCCTCTTTTCATGCACATAGCCACCGCCAAGCGAATGACGAACATTCCAGATCACCGGTGCGCCGGTACGCGCCAGCATCGTCGCGCACATGGTCGCCAACTGGGCATGGTGCATCCACGCCATGATCACGTCGGGACGCTCGCGCCGGACAAGCGCAGCCAGCCGGAGCGTCGCCGGCAAGGCGGTCGCAACGCTGGTCATCCCCAAGGCATGGAACCGCACGCCATTGTCCTGCAGGCGCTGGCCGACAAAGCCTGGCGGCATCAGCGAGGCCACCACCACGTCCTGGTCCTGCGCGGACGAATGGTGGAGCAGGCGCATGAGCATCGTCTCGGCTCCGCCCACGTTCAATCCGGTTATGACATGAAGCAGCTTCATGGACGTGCCGGCCCCAAAAAATCGCCCGAAGATGGCTTCGCGACGTGCCCCTGATGGAAGCGTCCCTATTAGATCGAAGCGCAGCGCCAGCCTGCTCGCTATTTTAGGCCCTATCCATGGGGGCAAGGCACCGCGACCGGCAGCACTACTTTTGAGCATGGCAGGGCATTTGGGGGGAGGCGCCCCACCACAAGAGCCATCACCATACCCCTCTTCGGGATGTCCCTATGCCCAGCTTACCGCAGGCGGCCATCGACCTAACCTGTTCAAGGAGGCCGTGTTCGGATGGATCTCGTGGCCTGAGCGCCCGGGCGCTCAGGCGGTCACCGAAACTTGGCTTGCATCGACAAGGGGAAAACCATGCCTGTAGCCGGTGAACTTCGCGCCCTGTTTCGCAAATGGCGCACACCTACCTATATGGCCTATGATTCATGGGCGATAGCAACCTCGCTCGGCATTGCCCTCATCCTGCGCATGAACGGTGCCGTCCCGGAGCATATGGTCGACGGCGCGTTGCACAGCCTGCCGATCTTCATCCTTGTGGGCCTGGTGACCTTTCATTGGAGCGGGCTTTACAACCGCATCTGGCGCCTCGCCTCCCTGCCGGACCTGATCCGGCTGGTCGAGGCCGCGATCCTGGCCATCACCGCAACGATGATCGTCCTGATGCTGAGCCAGGGACAGCGCTGGATGCCCACTTCGGTGCCGTTCATCCAATGCCTGGTCCTGATCTCGCTCCTGTCCGCCGGGCGCCTGTGGCGCCGCGTGCTGCGCAACATGACGCGCGGCCTGAACCGCATCAATCTGCCCGGCATGCGCGACAATGCGCGACGCTCCGACATCGCCGTCAGCCAGCAGCGCGCCCTGATCGTGGGTCATCCCGAATATGTCGAAACCATCCTGCGCCATCTGGAGATGCTGCCGACGCCCCCCTATCTGCCCGTCGGCATTCTCGACCTGGACAGCGGCGAGGCGCATTTGCGGCTGCGAGGCGTGCCGATGCTGGGCGGGGTCGAAGCGATCGAGCATGTCGTGTCGCACCTCACCGCGCGCAATCAGCGGCCCACCTGCATCATCCTGGCCACGGGTCCCGAGGACGTGGTCGGCCCGCAAAAGCTGAAACTGGTCACGGCAGCGCAGACGCTCAATCTGTCCGTCTTGCGTGCACCGCCGGCAACGGAGATCAACAAGCCGCTCGACCTCCAGTTGATCAATCTCGCCGACCTGCTCGACCGGCCCCAGACCCAGCTCGATGCGCAAATCGTCCATCGGGCGATCAAGGGGCAGCGCGTGCTAATAACCGGCGCCGGGGGATCGATCGGTCGGGAACTGGCACGCCAGGTTGCCGTCTTCGAGCCGTCCGAACTGCTGCTGCTCGATTGTGGCGAGTTCAATCTTTATTCGGTCGAAATGGAAATCCGGGAAAATTATCCCGCCATTTCCTGCCATGCGCTGCTCTGTTCGGTGCGGCAGCGGCAACATGTGATGGCCGTTTTTGCCGAATGGAAACCCCATTTCGTCTTTCATGCCGCCGCACTCAAACATGTGCCGTTGGTCGAGACCAATGTCTGCGCGGGCGTGCAGACCAACGTGCTCGGCACATGCAATGTCGCGGACGCGGCCAAGCGCCATGGCGTCAGGGCCATGGTCCAGGTGTCGACCGACAAGGCCGTCAATCCGGTCGGCGTGATGGGCGCCACGAAGCGGCTGGGCGAACTTTACTGCCAGGCGCTTGATCTCGAGGGCGCCGGAAATCCCGGTGCACCACGCTTCATGACTGTCCGCTTCGGCAATGTGCTAGGCTCCAGCGGCTCGCTCATTCCCCTGTTCCAGCGCCAGCTGGAGAGCCGCTCGCCGCTCACCGTGACGCATCCGGAAATCACGCGCTTCTTCATGACCGTGCACGAGGCCGTGCAACTCATCCTGCACAGCACCGCACGCGCCATGGAATATGGCCTGAAACGCGGGCGCATCATCGTGCTCGACATGGGCGAGCCGGTGAAGATCATCGACATCGCCCGGCGCATGATCCGCCTGGCCGGCCTCGCCCCCGAACGCGACGTGCCGATCAAGATCGTCGGCCTTCGCCCCGGCGAGAAGCTGTATGAGGAATTGTTCGACGAACGCGAACGCCAACTGCCGTCCGACCTTACCGGCGTGTTCGAGGCCGAACCGGTGCCCGTACCGCCGGCACGGCTGCAGGCCGGCTTTGAGCAATTGGAACGCGCCGTCCTGGCCCATGACCAGGTCGAGGTGCGTCATCTGCTGTTCGAGATGCTGGATGCCGTGACCCGGGAAGCCCCACTGCAGCCCCGCCCTCTGGACAAGGAAAATTGCCTCACGGCGATCAAGAAATCGCCGATCGCCAAGCCGATATGGCCGCAGGACGGCGCCGTGCGCCAGATGCAATAAGGAAGGGAAAGGATGCTGGCTCGCCCCCATCATGACGCCATCCCGCAGCGCTCCATGTCGATCGTGTCGCAATGGCCAGTCTATGCGCCGGACGAGATCGCCGCCGTGACCGGGATATTGGAGACCGGACGCGTCAACGCCCTGCATCATGGCGAATGCTGCGCGGCATTGGAGCAGGGCTTTGCCGAACTGTGCGACATGCCCCATGCCATTGCCCTGGCCAACGGAACGCTCGCCCTGGAAGTGGCGCTAAAGGCGCTGGGCATCGGCCCTGGCGACGAGGTGATCGTCCCCGCACGCAGCTTCATGGCTTCGGCGAGTTGCGTCGTGGCCTGTGGCGCCACCCCCGTCTTTGCCGATGTCGATGAAGTGACTCAGGGGCTCAGCCCCGATACGATCGCCGCCTGCCTGACATCCCAAACTCGCGCGATCATCGTCGTCCATCTGGCCGGCCATCCCGCCCCGATGGAGGAAATCTGCGCGCTCGCCGCAGTCCGGGATATCCGAATCATAGAGGATTGCGCGCAGGCCCATGGCGCGACGCGCCACGGCCGGGTCATGGGTGGGTTCGGCGACGCGGCCGCATTTTCATTCTGTACCGACAAGATCATGTCGACTGGCGGTGAAGGTGGACTGCTGCTGCTGCGCGATCCCGACATATGGAAGCGGGCCTGGGCGTTAAAGGATCATGGCAAGGATCCCGAACTGATGGCGCAGGGGGGCAATGGCGTGTCCTTCCGCTGGCTCCACAATCATTTCGGCAGCAACTATCGGATGACCGAGATGCAGGCCGCGATCGGCGTTGCGCAGCTCAGGAAGCTGCCGACCTGGCTTCGGCAGCGGCGCGACAATGCCCGGATATTGCGGCACATATTGGCAGACATTCCGGCGCTCCGCCTGATCGACCCGGAACCTGGGATCGACCCTGCCTATTATAAATTCTATGCGTTCCTGCGGCTCGAACGGCTGAAGCATGGCTGGTCGCGCGATCGGATCATCGAAACGGCGCGAGAGTTAGGCGTGCCGTGCCAGTCGGGCAGCTGCCCTGAAATCTATCTCGAACGCGCGTTCACCGATGCCGCGATGGGCCCGTCAAACCGACTGCCCGTCGCCAGGCGACTGGGTGAAACCAGCCTGTTGCTGCCTGTCGATCCCAGCCTGTTCGCCGCCGATTGCGTCTATATGGGAAATATCCTGCGCACAGTCATCCAACAGGGAGCCCGATGATGTTTCCGGACGGCCGTCGCCCGCATTTCATCATCATCGGTGCGGTCAAGGGGGCGACCACCTGGATCGCCCATCAGTTGCGCTGCCATCCCAATCTGTGGCTGCCCAAGACCGAACCCCATTATTTCAGCAGTGACTATGCCCGCGGCACGGACTGGTATGCCACGCTGTTCGACGAAGCGCCGCCGGACCGCATTCTTGGCGAAAAGTCGGCTGACTATCTGGCGCATCCCGATGCCGCCGATCGCCTGTTCCAGACGCTGCCCGGAGCACGGTTGATCGTGCAATTGCGCGATCCCGTGCAGCGCGCCTATTCCGATTACTGCATGCTTTACCGGCGCGGGATGGTCGGCGGCGATCCCCGCAAATATCTGCAGGGCCAGCGCAGTGCTGAGCGGCGGTTCCTAGCCAGCGGTCTTTATGCGCGACACCTCGATCGCTTCCTGAAGCAGTTCCCGCGCGAGCAGCTGCATGTGCTGCTCTACGAGGACCTGGCCCATTCCGCCGAACAGATGATCGTCGACATATGCAGACATATCGGCGTCCCTGCCCATATCGCGCCCGATCAGCTGGACAGCCGGAAGAATGACAGCAGCACGCCGCTATTGCCGTTGACGCTGCGACGGCTGCTGCGCCCCATGCGCCCGGCCCTGGACCCGCTGCGGAGCAATCCCGTGCTCGCCAGGGTGCGCGCATCGTTGGCATCACCGGTGCGCTATCCACCACTGGATGGCGAACTGCACAGGATGCTGAGAGCTTATTATCGTGACGATGTTTTGCGGCTGCAGGACATGCTTCAACGGGATCTGGGTACGTGGCTCGGCGGCGGCATTTCCACGCCGGCGGGCGATACGCGTGCTCGCGCCTGAAGCGGCAACCAAGGCCATAAGGACGGGAGGATAGCATGGAAAAGCGCTTGTTGATCTCAATAGTCCTTGCCCTGTTCGCCACGGGACCGGGTGGCTGCGCCGGACCGGAAGCCAAGCTGACGCCGCTGGCCACTGCCGCCCCTACCCCCTATCAGTTGGGTCCGGGCGACCAGGTCCGCCTCAATGTCTATGGGCTGGACATGATGAGCGAGACCTATCTCATCTCGGACACGGGCATGCTGTCCTTGCCGATGGTCGGCAACATCCCGGCGTCAGGCAAGACCGTCGACGGACTGCAGGCCGATGTCGCCGCCGCCTTGCGCGCGCAACAATTGGTGCTCGATCCCAAGGTCAGCGCCCAGATCATCGCCTATCGCCCGTTCTTCATCACCGGCGAGGTGCAAAAGCCCGGCCAATATCCCTTTGTCCCGGGCATGTCGGTGATGACCGCCGTGTCGGTCGCCGGCGGTTTCACTTTCCGCGCCAACACGAAGACGGTGAAAATCACGCGTGCCAATATGGCCGGCAGTGCGACCCAGACCAGTCCGGTCCAGCCCGGCGATCTGATCGAGATTCGTGAAAGCTGGTTCTGAGCGTGTGCCAGAACGGGTCTGGTCGCGCAGCGCGTTTGCGCTGGCGCTATCGTCGCCTGCCGCTCGTGATCGCGTTCGCGCTCGGCGGCTCGCCCCTGGTCGCGCAGGATATCACCCGCACGACCCCGATCGACGATCTCCCGCGCCCCGGCTATGAGCCGCGCACCATTCAAACCGGCGGCTTTGTCATCGAACCCCGGTTGGACCTGGGCGTGCGGTTCGACAACAATATCTTCGCCACCGACGAAAACCGGAAATCCGACACCATTTTTCTGGTGCGGCCAAGCGTGGAGGTAAACCGCGACACCGACAAGTCGATGTTCTTCCTGCGCGGCTACGGCGAATTTTCGCGCTACGCGAAGACCTCACAGGAAAATACCGATCAGTTCGGCATTCGCGCGAGCTATCGCAAAGGGTTCGGCGACCGGCACTGGGTGACAGCGACAGCATCCTTTGACCGGACCTTCGACAGACGCGGCGCGCCCGAGGCCAATACCGACCTGACGCAATCGCCAGCGCTTATCAATGTGACCAACGGCGATCTGGAATATCGTTATGATGGTTCGCGCATCGGCGTGACGGCAACAGCCGGGGTGACGAAGCTCGACTATCTCTCGCTCGAGGATTCCGATCGCGACATGCTGACATACCGCGTCGCGGTGAAGGGACAGGTCAAGCTGTCACAGCGCGTGGCCGTTTTCGTCCAGCCCTATCTCAACGATCGCGAGCCGCGCCTCAAGACAGACCGCAACGGCGTCGATCGCTCGACCACGACCTATGGTGCATTGGCCGGCGTATCCTTGGAACTGGGTGACAAGCTCAACGGCAATATTGGTATCGGCATATTTCATTCCAATCCCCGCGACCTTGCCCTTGATGCGTTTACCGGCCTGTCCGCCAACGGCCAGCTGACCTGGCGCCCTCAGACCCGTACCGCCGTCCGCCTGGATATTTTTCGGGGCGATGTGGCGACAATCCGCGCCGGCGCGATGGGACGCATCGACACGCGTATCGACCTGGGCATCGACCAGGAGGTACGGCACAACCTGATTGTGCGCGGGTCTGTCGGGATGCGAAACGTCCATTATCGCGAGAGTTTCGATGCCGATCAGCGCTATTGGACCGGCGAAGGCGGCGCACGCTATCTGCTCAACCGCCATATGTGGATCGAGGCGGTGGCCACCTATACCCGCCGGACAGCCGATATCGCGGCCGACGAATTCAGCAAATGGCAGGGCATGATCCGATTGGGCCTGACCTATTAGGCGCCAGCGACAGCGCGCACATCGTCGACCAGCCTGTCCCATTGTTCGATGATCGCCGGCGACGCGAAACGGGTTGCCGATTGCCGGGCCGCGATGCCGAGGCGCATGCGCAGCGCAGCATCTCCCATGATCCGGTCGAGCGCGGCGGCCAGCGCGCCGGCATCGCCGTCGGGCACGAGCAGGCCATCGACGAGATTATCGACCATTTCCGCAGGGCCGAAATCGCAATTGAAGGCAACGACCGGCAAGCCCGCCGCCATCGCTTCGCCCAGAACATTGGCAAAGCCTTCATAGCGGGACGACAGGACCATCGCATCCGCCTTGGCCAACCAACCGCCCGGCGTCTCGCTCTTTCCGGGTAGTTCGATACGATGGGAAAGACCAAGTGAGGCGACCTGCCGTTCCAGCATGCCGCGCATTTCCCCCTCTCCCCAGATGCGCAGGATCCAGTCCGGATGCAGGCGCGCGACCTTGGCAAAGGCCTCGATCAGGAGATCGAACCCCTTTTGGTGGGTCAACCGCCCGACCCCCACCAGGACCCGCTGCGCACCAGCCGCCGGTGTGGGCAATGCGGTGACTTCGATCGGGTTGTGGATTACACGCGCGAGCGACCGTGCCGATAGCGGCAGGCAATCAAGACTGGCCCGCGTCTGCATCACGATCCCCGCGGCGCGCGGATAGAGTTGCGCCAGCAGGGCATTCCATGCAGCATTGGCCTTTTGCGCGCGCGGATTATTCCGTTCCGACACGATGATCTTATGTCCGGTCCCGATCGCCGCAGTCAGCGTAAGCACGTTGATCTTTGTCAGCAGGGAAATCACCACGTCGGCCCGTACGTGCTTCAACTGGCGACGGATCGCGAGGAGACGCCGCCCTTGCGCGAGCAGCGTCGAGGCAAGACCGCGCCCCGCTGGAATGTCGAAGCGCCGGATCTCCACCGCAGGATCGAAACTGTGATAGACAGGATCCTCGGGTCTATCAAAGGCCATAATCGTCACCCGCCAGCCACGCGCAATCCAAGCCGTCGAGATCAGGCTGATAACCCGCTCCGCGCCTCCAGCACCCAGCCCAGCAATCACGAATAGGACATGACATTGCCGAGAGGATGGAAAATGGCTCACCGCTCCCGCCCCGCTTCTTCGCCCATCGCCTGCAGCGGGCTCAGCAGATAGGAACCGACGCTGCGCAGACCGGTGCGGATATCGGCCGTCACCTCCATACCCGGCACCAGTTGGACAAACCGACCGTCGCGGGTATGCCATTGACGGTCCATCGTAATCCTGGCGGTATAGACGAGGCCGAGCTTTTCGTCCTCGACCGCATCGGTGCTGATGCTTTCGATCCGCCCCTCGACCACGCCATGGCGCGTGAAGGGAAAAGCCGCAAGCTTGACGCCCACATCCTGTCCGGCGCGCACAAAACCGATATCCTTGTTGAATATCTTGACCGTAGCCACCAGTTGCCCGCGCGCCGGGACGATCAGCATCAGCGGCTTTCCGACTTCCACAACCCCGCCCACCGTGTGCACCGACAATTGGGCAACCGTGCCATCGATCGGGCTGACCAGCCGCTGCAAGGCAGAGCGCCGACTGGCCTTGACCATCTCCTCGCGACGCAAGCGGGCCTCCACCTCGGCCTTGGTCAGATCCTCCAATATCCTGGCGCGGCTCGTCCCGACGGACTGGGTGCGACTGGCACTGGCCTGCGCCATCTGCGCGCGCGCCTTGGCCGCGGTTTCGAGCGCGATCTGCCGATCCCGAGCCAAGCCCAGCCGCTGTCGGCGCATCTCGATCACGCGCAATTTGGAGACATAGCCCTTGGCGAGCAATTTCTGGTTGGCTTCGATCTGTTCGTCCACCAACGGCAGGGTTTCCGCCAGCTTGGTGGCCGAGAGTGTCGCTTCGGCATAGGTGGCCGAGGCTGCCTGGCGGTCGGCATCATGCGCTCCGGTCTCGCCCATGATGCCCTCCAGCTGAGCCCGTGCGAGTGCGATCTGCAGCTCCGTCATCTCCGGCGAGGTGCCTGGCGGCGGCACGAAGCGCAGGCCGTGGCCGTCGAGCGAGGACAGCATGGCCCGCCCCCGTGCCGCATCCAGTTCGGCCGCCTCCAATGCCCTGCGCGCCTGGATCGCGTCGGCCGATGACATAGTCGGGTCCAGTTCGATCAGCGCCTGGCCGGCATGAACCGACTGGCTGTCCCGCACCAATATGGAGCGCACCACCCCTGCGTCCGCAGGCTGTATCAGCTTCACATTATCGGCCGGGATCAACTGTCCGGGGGCCGAAGCCACGACGTCGATCTGGCCGAAGATCAGCCACAACAGGGCGACGGCCAGCCCCAGCATCAGCACCCACGCCGTATAGCGCGCCGTTGGCGACACCGGTCGTTCGACGATCTCGATAGCCGCGGGCAGGAAATCGACTTCCTCGGATCGGACCAGCGTGCGCGCCCGCGCCCTTTCGTCACGCCATGCCTGCCGGCCCGTCGCCCATATGCCCTGCGCGCCCATCACACCGCCCGCGCCATGCCGGTCCGCGTCTGGGTCCGATAGAGTTTGGCATAGCGGCCATTGCGGGCGATCAGCTCCTCATGCGATCCGCGCTCGACGATATGGCCCTGTTCCATCGTGACGATGCTGTCGCAATCCCGGATCGCGGACAGGCGATGGGCAATGATGATCACCGTGCGTCCCGCGGCCATCGCCTTGAGATTGGCCTGCACGATCTCCTCGCTCTCGGCATCGAGCGCCGATGTCGCCTCATCGAAGATCAGGATACGGGGCTTGCTCATCAACGCGCGGGCAATCGCAATCCGCTGGCGCTGGCCACCCGACAAATTGACGCCACGTTCTTCAATCATGCTGTCATAGCCGAGCGGCAACCCCATGATGAAGTCATGGGCACCGGCCAGCCGGGCGGCGGACATCACCTCCGACAAAGGCGCGATCGGGCTGGAAAGCGCGATATTTTCACGCAGGGTGCAGTTGAACAGCAGATTTTCCTGGAGGACCACGCCGATCTGGCGTCGCAGCCAGGTCGGATCGATCTGTGCGATGTCGATATCATCGATCAGGATGCGCCCGGCTGCCGGGAGGCAGAGGCGCTGAAGCAGCTTGGCGAGTGTGGACTTGCCGGAGCCCGAGGATCCGGCGATGCCCAAAGTCCCGCCTGCAGGCAGGCCCAAATCGATATTCTCCAGCGTCCAGGGGCCTTCATCGCCATAGCGGAAGCGGACGCCCTCGAAGCGGATATTGCCTCTGATCGACGGCAGCGTCGTCCGCGAGGATCCGATCCGCTCGATCGGCGCATCCAGCACCAGCCCCAGTTGCGCCACCGACAGCCGGACCTGCTGAAAGTCCTGCCACAATTGCGCCATGCGGATGACCGGAGAAGACACGCGTTGGGCAAACATGTTGAAGGCGACCAGCGCCCCCACCGTCATCGTGCCCTCGATCACCTGCCCCGCCCCGAAAAACAGGATCGTCGCCGCCCCCAACTTCGAGATGAGCTGAACCAGCTGGCTGCTGTTGTTGGCAAGGTTGATCGCGCGCTGATTGGACGTGCTGTAAGCCGCCAGCTGCAATTCCCAGCGATGATTCCATTGCGGCTCGACGGCCGCCGCCTTGATCGTCTGCATGCCCGATATGCTTTCGATCAGCAGGGCATTATTGGCCGCGCCTCGATCGAATTTCTCGGCAAGGCGCCGACGCAGCGGCCCTGTCACCATGATCGAGACCGCGACATAGGCCGGTATGGTGAGCAACACGATCCCGGTCAGCAGCGGCGAATAAATCCACATGGCCAGAAGGAAGACCAGGGTGAACGCCGGATCGATCAGCACCGACAGCGAGGCATTGGTCAGAAATTCGCGGATCGCCTCCAGCTGTCGAACGCGCATCACCGTATCGCCGACACGCCGCCCCTCGAAATAGGTCAATGGCAGGCGCAGCACATGGCGGAACAGGCGCACGCCCAGTTCGACATCGATCTTCTGGCAGGTCTCCGAATAGAGGCGGGTCCGCAACCAGCCAAACCCCACTTCCCAGAAGGACACCAGCACGAAGCCCAGCATCAGCACCTGCAGGGTGGCCAGCGTATTATGGACCAGCACCTTGTCGATGACATTCTGGAAAAAGAGCGGCGCGGCAAGCCCCAGGAGATTGATGCACAAGGTGATGAGCAGAACCTCGCCCACCAGGCGGCGGTAACGCACAATCTGGGGAATGAACCAGCTTATGTCGAACCGCTTCATCTCACCGCCGGTGCCGGCGCGGGTGGCAAGCAGGATCAGCTCTCCGGACCAGATTTCATCCAGCGCTGCCCGATCCAGCGTCTCCACAGGATGCCCCGGCCGCTGGATCAGGACGCCATGCTCCTTGATCCTGCCCATGATGAACCATTGCCCATTGGCCGCTTGCGCGAGCGCCGGTAGCGACAGGCGCTGCAGGCGATCATAATCGGCCCGAACGCTGCGTGCGCGCACGCCGGGCTGACGCTTGCCAAGGCGCAGCAGATCCTTGCTGTCCAATGGATTTGAATGCCCCAGCTCCTGCCGCAATACCTGGGGATCTACGACGACATAGTGCATGGCGAGCAGGGTCGCGAGCGCCACCAGCCCGGTTTCGTCCGGGGGGATCGGGCGCTTCCTGTCTGGATCGATCGTCGCTGCGTTCATCCTCGCCGGCGCCTCATTCTCACTGTCTCGACCGCCGCCTCGCACCGCGCGGCGCCCCGATCCTGCGCCGAAACTAGCATGGCGGCGCGGGATGGCAGGGGCGATAAAGTCCGATTTGCGATTAGAAGGTATTACCGCTTCGGGAGAGTGCCCGCCCGTATTGTCTTCGCACGGCCTTGCAGGTTTCCGTCAAAATTCGACCATCGCAGCCATCTTCTCGGCTGATCGTCAGCCCATATCCGCGTCGAACCAGTCTCTGGCCATTCTCGAACCCAGCGTCGGCGCTTGCAGCCGAAACATTCGGCTATCGCGCACCGCGACAGCCCGCCATCAACCGCCGCGACAACCCGAAAACGAAGTGCCTCCGAAATCGACCTTGTCATGCCAGGCTGGCCTCCTCGTCCAGCTAGCATGTTGAATCGGATTTCCAGGCCCAAGGGAATCCTCAACGATCCTGTCAGATCGGATGAAGCGCTAGAACGCCTCAATCAGTGCAGTCCGCGGCGCGCCCGCGCATACCCCATTTGCCAAGTCGGCTCTCAAACACCGACAAATAGCAATGGCGAGATTGCGCCATTTGGCACGGCAATTGGCAACGTATCGCGAACGAAACGAAATAAATTAAATTATTTCAATGCATTATGGCTGGGGCGGCAGGATTCGAACCTGCGCATGGCGGCATCAAAAGCCGCTGCCTTACCGCTTGGCGACGCCCCAGCAATGCGCCGATCCAAGTCAGCGCGGGACCGCCATATAGCGGCTGATGCACGAAAGAAAAGCCCTCCTGACGATGGACTTCGCCTTTCCCTTTCCTTCCCGCCCAACCCATCTTAGGGATCAACGCCACGCCCCCTCCCCTCCAGCCGGAAACCCGCGCCGATGTCCGTCCAAGCCCCCTCGCCCAGCCAGATCGCACCGGCCTCGCCGCTGTTCCTGCGCGAGGACGAAATCCGGCGCGGCATCGAGATGCTCTATTTCGGCTATTCCGCGCTCACCCGCTCGATCGACGAGGGGCTGGCGGCGCAGGGCCTGGGCCGCGCCCATCACCGCGCCCTTTATTTCATCTCGCGCCAGCCTGACCTGACGGTGAAGGATCTGCTGCGCCTGCTGGCAATCACCAAGCAATCGCTCGGCCGGGTGCTCAATGACCTGATCGAGCGCGGCTATATCGAGACCCGGCCGGGCAGCAGCGACCGGCGGCAGAAACTGCTGCGCCTCAGCGCCGCCGGCCGCGCACTGGAGGCCGAGCTTTTCCGC
The DNA here is from genome assembly GCF_005281675.1 of Sphingobium sp. MP9-4. Lineage (NCBI taxonomy): Bacteria > Pseudomonadati > Pseudomonadota > Alphaproteobacteria > Sphingomonadales > Sphingobiaceae > Sphingobium > Sphingobium sp. MP9-4. Next base: position 109,153 of record NZ_LUFI01000014.1, read on the forward strand.
GCGCTGCGCGAGAAGATGGCGGCCGCCTATGCCCAGGCCGGACAGGGTTCCGTCACCGGTTTCTGGCGGGTGATGGAGGGTCTGATCCCCGATGCCGACCGGTCGATGGTGTTCGGCCTCAGCGGCGGCTGATCGCGAAACCACGCAACCTTATGGCCGCTGCCGCGCTTTTAGGAGCGTCGTGCGGAAAAGTGGGAACCGGTTTTCCGCTTAAAACGATGCGACAACAAGAGATTAGGCAGCGCCGCGTCAGATATGATGCGGCGCTGCCCAAGCCTTGCCAACGCAATGAGGAGACATCATGCGCGCACCCCTTCTGGCCATCACGGCCCTGTCCGCCCTGGGCCTGAGCCTGTCCGCCTGCTCGGAAAAGGCATCGGACAATCTGGAAAATGCCGGCTCCGCGATCGGCAATGACGTCAGCAACGCCGTCGACGATGCCGGCGCCAAGATCGACAACGGCCTCGACCGCGCGGGCGCCGCGATCGACAATGGCGCGGACCGGATCGGCGCCGCGACCGACCGGGCGGCCGACGACGCCAAGCGCGAGGGCAAGGAAGCCAAGCAGGATGTCGGTGCCTCGCTGGAGCAGGCCGGCAAGGATCTGCGCAACGACAGCCATTGAGACGTATCGGGCCTCCCCATGGGGAGGCCCGATTTCAGGCTGCGAGGCTATATCCCGGCGGCCTGGACGCGACTGGAAGTGGCCATTTCCATCTTCGTCATCCCGCCCCCTTTGACAGGCTCCGGACAGGCTTGATCCTGGATCGCTTGAGCGCTCCCCATCCGCCATAGCGCAGAATGGGTTCTGACTTTCGTCAGGATGACGCCTGTGGGGATTGTCGGATTTCGATCAAAAATTGCCGTTCATCCGCCGATTTCCAATCTCCAAATGCAGACGTGCAGCTTTCCGCTTCCGAACGACCAGGATCAGCCGATCTCCGATTGTCGGCTTATCGGCAGGCAGGCAGGCAGGCAGGCAGGCAGGCAGGCAGGCAGGCAGGCAGGCAGATAGTTGCTCATCCGCTGGAGAGTTGACCAGCAGTCAAAAATCCATGCTATTGGTCTACGCAGGGCCTTGCTGCCTCAACTTTTGCGCAAATCGGTTTGCGGCACATTGAAAGCCATCGGCTTCTGTCTCGATAAGATCGTAGAACTGTGAGTCAAACCGATCGAATTTTTCGACTGGTATGGCGTCCAGTTGTGTGTGTCTGGTCCGCCAGTCTCTAGGATAGGGCGTGCCTAACATCTGGCTCGCCTCTGCAAGGATTTTTGCAGTCGAAGTCATCCCCATGACGGCGAAACCTGCGGCGGCCTCGGGCGCCAAAACACCGCCATAGTTCTGGAAAAACTGCGCAAAGCCCCCGTTACATATCTCCGACTGCGCCAAATGGGCCGCATGCAAATGAACGAGAGCGGTCGGAATATCGGCAACGCTTACCAGATAGGCCTCCCCATCCTCATCAACGTTGATCGCTTCCCAGAAGGGCTCGATCATATGCCAGTAATCTTGTTGCATCTCGCATATCCCTCGCCGTCGCTCGCTCTTCTACCGACCGGCAAACGGCCAGAAGCGGACCTGTTCCCCCTCCCGCAAGCGGGAGGGGGTTAGGGGGTGGGCTGGACGGCGCGCAAGCCCACCCCGCTGCGACTAATGCGCTTCGCGCCTAAGTCTCGCTTCCCCTCCCGTTTACGGGAGGGGAATGGCAGCCCCCACCGATCCCGGCCATTCGTCCACGCTGCCTAGAACACCACGTTGCGCACGAAGCGCAGCAGGTCCGTTCCGCGATTGACGAAGACATAGGGGCGGTCGCTGCTGAAGATGAGGAAGTCGCCCGCCGCGATCGTGCGCGTGCCGGCATCCATCTCGACCGTCAGCACCCCTTCCACCACATAGAGCATCTCGTGCCAGTTGGCGGCGTCCGCCTCGGCCGGGTAGCGGTCGCCCGGCGCCAGCGACCAGGTCCATAGCTCCGCCTCGCGCGCGGCCGGGACCGTGCCGAGCAGGGTCGCACGGCTATGCACATCCTCGCCCTGCCAGGCGAGGGTATCGATCCGGCTATTGTCGGGCATGTCGGGCGCGCGCACGACATGGGAGAAACTGACGTCCAGCGCCTGCGCCAGCCGGTCGAGCGTCGACAGGCTGACATTGGCTTCCCCGCTCTCGATCCCCACCAGCATGCGTCGGCTGACGCCCGCCGCGCTGGCCAGCGCATCCTGGCTCAGCCCCTTGGCGGCGCGCAGGCGGCGGATATTGCCCGCGACATGGGAAAGAACGTCCGGGCGCGGGACTTCGACTTGACTGTGCAATATATTGCTCATAACGCGATGTGCATTATGTTGCACAATGCCGCCCTCGACAAGAGCCCTGCGCCCCGGCTGATGATCGGCCGTCCCGAACTCGCGCTGATCGGGATCACCGTGCTATGGGGCGCGACCTTCCTGATCGTGCATAATGCCATGCAGCAGAGCGGGCCGCTCTTTTTCGTGGGGATGCGCTTCGGCACGGCGGCGCTGCTCGCGCTGCCGCTCGCCTGGCCGGTGCTGCGCGGCCTGACGGCGCGCGAACTGCTGGCCGGGTCGATGATCGGCCTTGGCATCTTCTGCGGCTACACGCTCCAGACCTGGGCGCTGCAGACCATATCCAGCAGCACATCGGCCTTCATCACCGCCGCCTATGTGCCGCTGGTGCCGATCCTCCAATGGGCGATATTGCGGCGGCGACCGCGCTGGACCAGCTGGGTCGGCGTCGCGCTGGCCTTTGCCGGCCTGATCCTGATCGCCGCCCCGCGCGAGGGGCTGTCGCTGGGCAAGGGCGAGGCGCTGACGCTCATCAGCACCCTGGCGATCGCGCTGGAAATCATCTTCATCAGCCTGTGGGCCGGCAAGGTCGACATTGCCCGCGTCACGCTGGTGCAACTGGCGGTCACGTCGCTGCTCGCCTTCGGCCTGATGGCGCCGATGGGTGAGGCGATCCCGCCCTTTTCCTGGACGGTGATCCTGTCGGCCTGTGGCCTGGGCGCGATGACGGCGCTGATCCAGTTCGTGATGAACTGGGCGCAGCGCACCGTATCGCCGACCCGCGCGACCCTGATCTATGCCGGCGAGCCGGTCTGGGCCGGGATATTGGGCCGGATCGCGGGCGACCGCCAGCCCGCCACGGCGCTGGCCGGCGCGCTGCTGATCATCGCCGCCGTGATCGTGAGCGAACTGAAGTTCGAGCGGCGAGGCAAGAACTGATCCCCTCCCCCGGCCGCGCTTCGATCAGGCCCGCTTGAAGACCGGCGCGCGCTTTTCGAAAAAGGCCATGAACGCCTCCTGCGCTTCGGGCGAGGCCAGCGCTTCGCGGAACAGCCGGGCTTCTTCGGCAATGCGCGCCTGCAAGGCGGCGGGATCACCCTTCATCAGCCGGCGCGTCGCCATCAGCGCCTGGGGCGGCTTGGCCATCAACGCCGCCGCCTTGGCGCGGGCATGGTCGAGCAGCGCGTCTCCTGTCACGATCGCCGTCACGAAACCGGCGCGATCGGCCCCCTCCGCATCCATCGGTTCGCCCAGCATCAGCATCGCCGCCGCCCTGGCATGGCCCATGATCGCGGGCGCGAGCAGGCTGGAGCCGGCCTCCGGCACGATACCCAGATTGACGAAGGGCATGACGAAGCGCGCGTCGGGCGCGGCATAGACCAGATCGCAATGGAACAGCATCGTCGTGCCGACGCCCACGGCAAGCCCCTGCACCGCCGCGACGATCGGCTTGTCGAAGGCGGCAATCGCGCTGATGAAATCGAAGGCGGCAGCGCCGCCCTCCGGCCCGGCCATGAAGTCCTTGAGGTCATTACCGGCGCAAAAGGCGTCGCCCCGGCCCGCGAACAGCACTACGCCAATCTCCGGCCGGCTCGACGCATCGGCCAGCGCTGCAATCATCGCGCGGTACATCGGCCCGGTCAGCGCATTCTTCTTGTCGGGCCGGTCGATATGGATTTCGAGCACGCCGTTCGTCTCGATGATGGCGATATGGTCGCTCACGCAAATTCTCTCCCGATACTCTGTGCCAAGGCTGTTGGCCCAGAGGATGGGGCGGCGTCTATCCTTTTCCAAGCCCCTTCCCTATGCCCGGAAACATGATGACTCGCCTGCGCCTGATCCTCGATCCCTTCCTCGTCCTGCTGCTCTGCACCGTTGCCCTAGCGTCGGCCCTGCCCGCGCGCGGCCAGGGCGCCCATGTCGCGTCGATCGTTGCGGACGCGGGCATCGTGCTGCTTTTTTTCCTGCATGGGGCAAAATTGTCGCGCGAGGCGATCTGGGGTGGCGCCAAGGCCTGGCAACTCCATCTCGCGACTCTGGGCACGACCTTCCTCTTCTTCCCGCTGGTCGGCATCCTGCTGCAGCAGATCGGCGCGATCCCGGAGAATATGCGCGCGGGCCTGCTGTTCCTGGCGCTGCTGCCATCGACGGTGCAAAGCTCGATCGCCTTCACCGCGATTGCGCGCGGCAATGTCGCCGCTGCTGTCGTCAGCGCCTCCTTCTCCAACCTGCTCGGCATCGTGCTGACGCCGCTGCTGGTGGCATTGCTGATGCAGCGCGGCGGCAGCAACCTCATCTCCCTTTCCTCGGTCGAGGGGATCATGCTGCAATTGCTGCTGCCCTTCGTGCTCGGCCATCTTGCCCGTCCCTGGATCGGCGGCTTCGTGTCGCGGCACAAGACGCTGGTCGGCCGGGTCGATCGCACATCGATCCTGCTGGTGGTCTATTCCGCCTTCAGCGCGGCGGTGGTCGAAGGACTGTGGCACCGGGTCTCGCGCGCGGAGCTGGCGCTGCTCGCGCTGCTCTGCATCGCCATGCTGGTGATCGTGCTGCTCTTCACCTGGGGGCTTGGCCGGCTGCTCGGCTTTTCCCGCGAAGATGCGATCGTACTGCAATTTTGCGGCTCGAAGAAGAGCCTCGCCTCGGGCGTGCCGATCGCCGGCGTCCTCTTCCCCGCAGCGGCCGTCGGGCCGATCATCCTGCCGGTCATGCTGTTCCACCAGATTCAGCTGATGGCTTGTGCCCTGCTGGCACGGCGCTATGGGGCGCAGGCGGCCGATAGGGCCGATTCGCAGATGGCAACCATATCATGACCCAACCGATCCTGACCGACATTCCGATGGAGAGCTTCCTCTCCCATATCGACGCCGTGGCCGGCGCGATCGCCAAATCGGACTGGCGGCCCGACTATATTGTCGGCGTCGGGCGCGGCGGGCTGGTGCCGGCCACCTATCTGTCCCACGCCATCAGCCAGCCGATGCTGTCGGTCGACCTGTCGGCCCAGGTCGCGGGCTTTTGCGACGAACTGCTCGACAAGCTGGTGGCGATGGCGCTCGAAGGATCGCGCCTGCTGTTCGTCGACGACATCAATGACAGTGGCCGCACGATCAACCAGTTGCGCGCGGCGCTGGCCGGCGCGCCGGCCGATCATCTGCGCTTTGCCGTGCTGATCGACAATGTCAGCTCGGCCGCGAAGGTCGAATATCGCGCGACCACGATCGACCGCATCGTCACCAAGGACTGGTTCGTCTTCCCCTGGGAAGCGGTCGCCAGCCGCGCTTCGATCCTGTCCGACTGGGGCGAAGTGCCCGAACGGACCAACTGAAAATAGCTGTCACAAAAATATAATGGAAATTCCCTGCCCGCTCGTTATACAAGCGTACAACTGCAATGGGGCATGCGGGGTAGATGGGCGAGACGGGATGCGGACCGGATCCGGACGTGGGCTATAGCCTGCCGGCATGGACCTATAGCGATCCCGAATTTTTCGCCGTCGAAACCCGTCGCATCTTCCGCCCGAGCTGGCAGATCGTCGCCCATGACAGCGACCTGCCGGCGCCGGGCGATTTCCATGTGCTGGACTATCTTGGCGAGAGCATCATCGTCATCCGCGGGGATGACGGCGAAGCCCGCGCCTTTACCAACGTGTGCCGCCACCGCGGCGCGCGCCTAGTGGACGGGCCCTCGGGTCGCACCAGAAAGCTGGTCTGTCCCTACCATGCCTGGACCTATGGTCTGGACGGTTGCCTGACGGGCCTGCCAATGGCGGGCAGCTATGGCAATCTCGACCGGTCCAGGCATGGACTTTCCCCCGTCGATATCGAGAATTTCCACGGCTTCCTGTTCGTCCGGCTGGAGGATGATGGCGGACCGTCGGTGGCGCAGATGATGGCGCCCTATGTCGACGAGATCGCGCCCTATCGCTTTTCCGAACTGCGCGCGCTTGGCCGCGTCACGCTGCGCCCGCGTGCGGTGAACTGGAAGAATATCGGCGACAATTATTCCGATGGCCTGCATATCGCCGTCGCCCATCCCGGCCTCAAGCGGCTGATGGGCGATGGCTATGGCGTCGAAGCCAGCCTCTATGCCGACAAGATGTGGGGGCCGATCCTCGATCGCCCGTCCGCCAACCTGTCCGAGCGCGCCTATCAGCATTTCCTGCCGGCCGTCCCGCATCTGCCGCCCGATCGGCAGCGACTATGGACCTATTTCAAGCTCTGGCCCAATTTCGCCTTCGACATCTATCCCGACCAGGTCGATTTCATGCAGTGGCTGCCGGTCTCGCCGACGCAGACGCTGATCCGCGAGATCAGCTATGCGCTGCCCGACGACCGTAGGGAGATGAAGGCCGCGCGCTATCTCAACTGGCGCGTCAACCGCCAGGTCAATGCCGAGGATACGGCGCTTGTCGCCCGCGTGCAGGCCGGCATGGCGTCGGACAGTTTCACCGTCGGCCCCCTGAGCGACCAGGAAGTCGCGCTGCGCCATTTCTGCGCGCGGATGCGCACCATCATTCCGCAGGCGCGCCAGCATCGCGCGCCGAAAATGGGATGGTCTTTCGACTATCATGATTCTCGTCATTCCCGCGCAGGCGGGAATCCATCCCCCGACCTCACCTATGGGGAGATGGCTGGAGATGGATCCCCGCCTTCGCGGGGATGACGGCGCTTTTCCGGGGAGGGATATGTTGTGACCAAAGCCTATGACGCCGTCATCATCGGTGCGGGCCATAACGGCCTCGTCTGCGCCTTCTACCTCGCCCGTGCCGGCTACAAGGTGCGCATGGTGGAGCGCCGCGATGTCGTCGGCGGCGCGGCGGTGACCGAGGAATTTCACCCCGGCTTCCGCAACTCGACCGCCAGCTACACGGTCAGCCTGCTCAATCCCAAGGTCATCCGCGACATGAAGCTGGCCGATCATGGCTATCGCGTGATCGAGCGGCCGATCAGCAATTTCCTGCCCCAGCCCGATGGCGGCTATCTGAAACTGGGCGGCGGGCTGGAGCGAACCCAGGCCGAGTTTGCCCGGTTCAGCGCGCGCGATGCTGCCACTCTGCCGGCCTATTATGACGCGCTGGAAGTGGTGGCCGACGTACTGCGCGACCTGGTGCTCAAAAGCCCGCCCAATGTCGGCGATGGCCTGACCATGGTGGTCGAGGCGCTGAAACAGGGCCGCCGCGTCGCCGGGCTCGATATCGAGCAACAGCGTGACGTGCTGGACCTGTTCACCAAATCGGCCCGAACCTTCCTCGACAGCTGGTTCGAGAGCGAGGCGGTCAAGGCCGCCTTCGGCTTCGACGCGGTGGTCGGCAATTTCGCTTCCCCCGACACGCCGGGCAGCGCCTATGTGCTGCTGCATCATGTGTTCGGCGAGGTGAACGGCAAGAAGGGCGCCTGGGGTCACAGCGTCGGCGGCATGGGCACCATCACCCAGGCCATGGCAAAGGTCGTGCAGGCGATGGGGGTCGAAATCAGCCTGGAAGCGCCGGTTGACCATATATTGGTCGATGGCGACCGCGCCGTCGGCGTGAAGCTGGCCAGCGGCGAGGAAGTGATGGGCGCCAGCATCATCGCCAATGTCGGCCCCAAGCTGCTCTACGAGCGAATGATGCAACCGGCCGACCTGCCCGCCGATTTTCTGAAACGGATCAAGGCGTTCAAGGCGGGATCGGGCACCTTCCGCATGAATGTCGCGCTCTCTGCCCTGCCCGACTTTACCTGCCTGCCCGGCATTGGCGAGCATCACCAGTCGGGCATCATCATCGCGCCGACGCTCGACTATATGGACCGCGCCTATCTGGATGCGAAGCGCGACGGCTGGTCGAAGGCGCCGATCGTCGAGATGCTGATACCCTCGACCATCGACGACAGCCTGGCGCCTGAGGGATGCCATGTCGCCAGCCTCTTCTGTCAGCAATTCGCCCCCCAACTGCCCGACGGGCGAAACTGGGACGATGAACGCGAGACAGCGGCCGACCATATCATCGCCACGGTCGAGGCGCAGGCGCCCGGCTTTGCGAAGAGCGTGATCGCCCGCCAGATCCATTCGCCGCTCGACCTGGAACGCAAGTTCGGCCTGGTCGGCGGTGACATCATGCACGGCAATCTGACGCTGGACCAGATGTGGGCGGCGCGGCCGGTGCTGGGCCATGGCGCGTATCGCGGGCCGCTGAAGGGCCTCTACATGTGCGGCGCGGGCTCCCATCCGGGCGGCGGCGTCACTGGTGCACCGGGCCATAATGCCGCGCGCGAGGTGCTGAAGGATCGCGCCCTGTGGGGGAAATGGCGCGGCCGGGCCTGATCGGGTCTTTCCCCGCCTTGCCCCAACCGAAAGCCTGGCCTAAAGACCCGGCTCATGCCCGACATCTTCATTCCTGATGCAACGCCCGAGCTGACTGGCCGGGCGCTGTTCCCGCACCGACACCTGCTGTCGATCGCCGACCTCAAGCCCTGGGAAATCCGTTTTCTGCTGGACGAGGCCGAACATTGGGCCCGCACCAACAAGGGCCAGGCGCGCAAGCATGACGACCGGCTGGCGGGCATGACCCAGATCAACGCCTTTTTCGAGAACAGCACCCGCACCCTGCTGTCGTTCGAGATCGCCGGTAAGCGGCTGGGCGCCGACGTCGTCAACATGCACGCCGGCCAGTCGAGCGTGAAGAAGGGCGAGACCCTCATCGACACGGCCATGACGCTCAACGCCATGGCCGCCGACGTCATCGTCATCCGCCATGCCAGTTCCGGCGCGGTCGCGCTGATCGCGGACAAGGTCGACTGCCCGGTGCTGAACGCGGGCGATGGCTGGCACCAGCATCCGACGCAGGCGCTGCTCGACGCGCTCACCATCCGCCGTCGCAAGGGCGGGTTCGAGGGGCTGGTGGTCGCCATCTGCGGCGATGTGCTGCACAGCCGCGTCGCCCGATCCAACATGCTCTGCCTCGCAGCACTGGGCGCGCAGGTGCGTGCGGTCGCCCCGCCCACCCTGCTGCCGCCCGAGGTCGAGATGCTAGGTGCTACCCCCTACACCCGCATGGAGGAAGGGCTGGAGGGCGCCGATGTCGTCATGATGCTGCGCCTGCAGAATGAGCGGATGGACGGCGCCTTCATCCCGTCGGCGCGCGAATATCATGCACTTTACGGGCTGACGCCCGAACGGCTGGCCATCGCCAAGCCCGATGCCCTGGTCATGCACCCCGGCCCGATGAACCGGGGCGTCGAGATCACCAGCACGGTGGCGGACGATCCGGATCGGTCGGCGATCACCGAACAGGTGGCGATGGGCGTGGCGGTGCGCATGGCCTGCCTGGATGTTTTGACGCGCCAGGCGCGCGGCGTGGAGGGATGGGCGTGAGCATCCCGACCAACAAGGAAAAAGAGATGGGCGTGAGCCGGATCGCAATCGTCAACGGCAAGCTGGCCGATCCGGCGGGTGACGCCCTTGTCCCCGGCACCGTCCTGATCGAGGATGACCGCATCCTGGCCACCGGCGCGGTCGACATTCCTGCCGATGCGCAGCAGGTCGATGCCGGCGGGCTGGTGGTCGCGCCGGGCCTGATCGATCTGGGCGTCTTCGCCACCGACAAGCCGGCCTTCCATTTCGGCGGCATCACCCGCGCCGCCCTGATGCCCGACCAGCGCGCGCCGCTGGACGAGGTCGGCCTGATCCGGGAAGCGACCCGCGCGGGCAAGCCCGACTTCTGGGTCCACCCGATCGCTGCCGCGACCCGTGGCCTCAAGGGCACGGAAATGGCCGAAATGGGCCTGATGCAGATCGCCGGGGCCAAGGCGGTCGGCACCGGTCGCCAGTGGATCGCCGATTCGGGCGTGATGCTGCGCATCCTCTCCTACGCTTCGGGGCTGGGCCTTACCGTCATCGCCCATGCCGAGGATGGCGGCCTGTCCGCCAAGGCGGTGGCGACCAGCGGCGAGACCGCGACGCGCCTGGGCCTGGCCCATGCCCCGGCCTGCGCCGAGGCGATGGCGATCGCGCGTGACATCATGCTGGCGCGCGAAACCGGCGCTGCCATCCATTTCCGCCTGGTCACGACCAAGGCCGGCTTCGACCTGATCCGCGCCGCCAAGGCGGAGGGGCTGAAGATCAGCTGTGGCATCAGCCCGGCCTATCTGTTCCTGAACGATCAGGCGATGACCGACTTCCGCACATTCGCACGCCTGTCGCCACCGCTGCGATCCGATGCCGACCGCCATGCCAGCATCGCCGCCGTCGCCGACGGCACGGTCGATGTCATCACATCGGGCCATGACCCGCGCGGGCCGGAGGACAAGCGCCTACCCTTCGCCGACGCGTCGCCCGGCATGGCCGGCGCCGAAACGCTGCTGGCGCTCTCGCTCAACCTGGTGCGCGAAGGCCATCTCAGCCTCAACCGGCTGATGACCCTGCTCAGCGCCAATCCGGCAAAGATACTGGGCGTCAACGCCGGCAGCTTTGCCCCCGGCAGCGCCGCCGACCTGATCCTGGTCGATCCCGACGCGCCATGGATCGTCGATTCGGCGAAGATGGCGGCCTCGGCCGGCAATACGCCGTTCGACAAGGTGCCGGTGCAGGGCCGCGCGCGCCGCATCATGAAGGGCGGGCAGTTTTTCTAGAGCCTGATCGTCGGAGGTGGAAGCGCCCAGCGCTTTCACCGATGGCGTGAATCAGGCTCTATTGCTTGAATCAAGGCCTAAGCGGACTGGCGTTGCGGCCCCACAAATCGCCATCCCTTGCGCTGCCGCTTGTCCGCATAGAGCCGCGTATCAGCGACATGCAGGACGGCGGCAGCCTCCACCCCGTCCTGCGGGAAGGTGGCGATGCCGAAACTGCTGCCGACCGACAGGCTGCGCCCCTGCCAGCCCACCGGCGCAGCGATCGCCTGCCGGATGCCGGGCATGCGTCGATGCAGGGCGTCGACATCGGTTTCCGCGTCATGGAGCAGCGCAAATTCGTCGCCGCCCAGCCGCGCGATGCTCACCGCGTCCGGCATCAAGGCCCGCAACCGACCACCCAATGATGTCAGCAGGACATCCCCTGCCTGATGGCCATGCTGATCGTTGCACTGTTTGAAGCCGTCGAGATCGGCGAGCAGCACGCTGAAGGCCGCGCCCCGCTCCACCCGTTCTTCGATCGCGCGCATGAAGCTCAGCCGGTTGTCGAGCCCGGTCAGCGCATCGGTGCCGGCCAACCGTGCCAGTTCGCGCTGCGACACCAGCATCGCCACCGTCTCGCGAAACTTCCCCAGCACCAGATTGGCCTGCATCACCGTGACGATCGCCATCATCACCGCCATCGCCCGCACGCCCAGATTGTCATAGAGCGCCATCTTCACCAGGATCGGCAACACCGCCGCGCCCATCGCCCCGATCGCGGCGCGCGGCACGCTGAGCAGGGTCGTCGCCGCAACCAGCGCGCCGATGCCGATGAACACCGGCGCCACCATACAATAATAGATTTCGGTTTCAGTGAAGGCGTTGACCGCCCACAGTCCCGCCACCAGCCCGGACGCGGTCGCGACATGCGCGACCCGTTTCAGGCTGCGCGCCTGCACCCTGGCGTCGGTCGCGATCGGCACGCCGCGCCAGCGCAGCAGGGATATCGCACAGGCCAGGAAGATCAGCGCAGGCGGCGTCACCTGTTGCCACAAGGGCAGATCGCCCATCACCGCGAGCGCCATCGCGACGGCATTGGCCATGATCAGCAGGCACAAAAGCGGCAGCGCCTGATGGAAACGGCGATATTGGGTATCCAGCACAGCCTCGCGCGCGCTGTCCGGCACCGGTGCCGTGAACGGGCCGTCCCAGCCCTCCAGCCGCTGTTGCCAGCCGGTTTCCGCCACTTGTCCGCTCCCTGCCATCTCGCTGCGAGCGCCATTTATTAGCGAAACGGGGTTAATCCTCCAACAACGGGAATCCCTAACCGGGGAAAACCATGAGGGAGGCGAATCAGGGAACCCTATCGCCGTTCAGGCGCTACCCCTGTTCAGCAGGGGACAATCATGACCGAAACGATCGCCCAGCAGGTGCATGTCGATGCGCCATGGAAAATCCCGCCGCGTGCCTGGTGGGAGATATTGAAGCGCGTCTATGCCGCCATGTCGGCCAATCATCTGGGCCTGCTGTCCGCCGGCGTCGCTTATTATGCCTTCCTGTCGATCGCCCCGCTGCTGGCCGCGGTCGTCCTGACCTATGGCCTGGTCGGTGACCCGCAGATCGTCGCCCGCCACATGCAGGCGATCATCACCGTCGTGCCCGCCGATGCCGCCCAACTGATCAACGACCAGTTGCTGGGCATGGTCAGCGCGCGCAAGCCGGCGATCGGCTTCGGCCTGTTCCTGGCGCTGGGCCTGGCGGTCTATGGCGCCACCCGCGCCGCCTCCGCGATCATGGAGGCACTGAACATCGTCTATGCGCAGAAGGAAGGCCGCAACATCTTCGCCTTCTATCGCGTGTCGATGGGAATCACCTTTTCCGCCGTGCTGGTGGTGGTCGCCGGCGTCGTGACCGCGACGATCATCGGCCTGCTCCAGAAATTGCTGACCAACTGGGGACCGGGCGTGCTGTTCGCGATCAAGGCGACGACCTGGATCTGTGCCGGCCTGCTCGCCAGCAGCATCTTCGGCCTGATCTATCGCTTCGGTCCGCATCGTCGCCGGGTGCAATGGCAATGGCTGACGGTCGGATCGATCGCTGCGACGCTGTTCTGGCTGGTGGCGACGCTGGGCGTCTCCTTCTACGTCTCGACCTTCGGCGATTACAACAAGACCTACGGTTCGCTCGCGGCCGTGGTGATCCTGCAGCTCTGGCTGTTCGTCTCCGCCTATATCGTGCTGCTGGGGGCCCAGATCAACGCGGAAGCCGAGCGCCAGACCAGCGCGCATATTCTTGTTGAAGAAGTTGCATAAAGTCGCTTGCCCTCCCCGATAGGCCACGCTAAAGCGCCCTCCTTCGCTGGCTCGGGCCAGTGCAGGAGTGTAGCTCAGTTGGTAGAGCGTCGGTCTCCAAAACCGAATGCCGTGGGTTCGAGTCCCTCCACTCCTGCCAAGCGAACTAGCCGCGAACCTTGAACAATCACGGGTTCGCGGCTAAGTGCGCTTAGCGAAGCATCGGTCGCGAAGCGCGACTGCCTCCCCCGACACCGACTTATCGCGGGAAACGGGAGGGCGGACCGCCGTTTCGCGCTTTGGTATTGATTTTGAAGGTGAGCTGACAGCGCGATGGCGAAGACTTCTCCGAGCGAATTCGTCAATCAGGTGCAGACCGAAGCGAAGAAGATCGTTTGGCCGACCGGCCGTGAAACGATCATGACCGCGATCATGGTCGTCATCATGACCTCATTGCTGGGCATCTTCTTCTTCGGTATCGACACCTTCTTCGGTGCGATCGTCCAGTGGCTGCTGAGCCTCGCATCGGGTCGTTGAACGCTCGGCGTTCAAAAGGGAGTTTAAGACGGTAACATGGCGCGCTGGTACATCATCCACGCCTATTCGGGCTTCGAGAACAAGGTCAAGGAATCGATCCTGACCGAGGCCGAGCGCATGGGCCTGTCGCAACTGGTCGAGCAGGTCGAGGTTCCGACCGAGACCGTGACCGAAGTGAAGCGCGGCAAGAAGGTCCAGGTCGAACGCAAGTTCATGCCGGGCTATGTTCTCGCCAAGCTGGCGATGAACGACGACGTCTATCACCTCGTCAAGAACACGCCCAAGGTCACCGGCTTCCTGGGTTCGTCGGGCAAGCCCCAGGCGATCAGCGAGAGCGAAGCCGCCCGCTATTTCGGCGCCCAGAAGGAAGCCGCCGCCGCCCCGAAGCACAAGGTCAATGTCGATTACGAAATCGGCGACAGCGTCAAGGTGCTGGACGGCCCCTTCGCCAGCTTCAACGGCGTGGTCGAGGAACTGGATTTCGAAAAGAACCGGGTCAAGGTGTCGGTGTCGATCTTCGGTCGCGCCACCCCGGTGGAACTGGACTTCGAACAGGTCGAACTGTCGAAGTAACCAGCCGCCGCAAGGCTGTTCAAAAAGGGTCGCCCGCTTTTCAGCCGGCGGCCCTTTTTGTTGGGGAAGCCCTGCGCTTTCGGCCGAATCGACCGAATGACAGACTCCCCCTTCCCTTTGGACAAGAAGGTCGCTATAGGGCCGCGCTTCCATGCCTCCCCACGGGGCGGCTGGACATGTGCGGGAGGCTCCCTTGCGGGAGCCGCTAGACCGCTAAACTTGAACCGGTGACTCTGTCCGCAGATTCGCCAGCTATAGAGTGAGTGAAAATGGCCAAGAAGATTACGGGCTATATCAAGCTCCAGGTGCCCGCTGGAGCCGCCAACCCCTCGCCGCCGATCGGCCCTGCCCTGGGTCAGCGCGGCGTGAACATCATGGAATTCTGCAAGGCGTTCAACGCCTCGACGGAAAAGATGGACAAGGGCACCCCGCTGCCGACCATCATCACCGTCTATGCGGACCGTTCGTTCACCTTCGTGACGAAGCAGCCGCCGGCCACCTACCTGATCAAGAAGGCCGTCAACCTGAAGTCGGGCTCGAAGGAGCCGGGCAAGGTCGTCGCTGGCAAGATCACCCGCGCCCAGCTCGCCGAAATCGCCCAGGCGAAGATGGCAGACCTGAACGCGAACGACATCGACGCTGCAACGAAGATCATCGAAGGTTCCGCTCGCGCGATGGGCCTCGAAGTGGTGGAGGGCTAAGACCATGGCAAAGCTGACCAAGAAGGCGAAGGCCCTGGCGACCGCGATCGACCGCGAAAAGCTGCACGGCGTTGACGAAGCACTGGGCCTGATCAAGACCCACGCCACTGCCAAGTTCGACGAAAGCGTCGAAATCGCGATCAACCTGGGCGTTGACCCGCGTCACGCCGACCAGATGGTCCGTGGCGTCGTCACCCTGCCCGCCGGCACCGGCAAGGACGTTCGCGTCGCCGTGTTCGCCCGCAACGACAAGGCTCAGCAGGCGCTCGACGCCGGTGCCGACATCGTGGGCGCCGAAGACCTGCTCGAATCGATCCAGGCCGGCAACATCGACTTCCAGCGCGTCATCGCCACCCCCGACATGATGGGTCTGGTGGGTCGCCTGGGTAAGGTTCTGGGCCCCAAGGGCCTGATGCCGAACCCGAAGCTGGGCACCGTCACGCCGAACGTCGCCGAAGCCGTGAAGGCCGCCAAGGGTGGTCAGATCGAATTCCGCGTCGAAAAGGCCGGCATCATCCACGCTGGCCTCGGCAAGTCGAGCTTCTCGGCTGAAGACCTGCGCAAGAATTTCGACGCGTTCGTCGACGCGATCGTCAAGGCGAAGCCCTCGGGCTCGAAGGGCAAGTATGTCCGCAAGATCGCCCTGTCGTCGTCGATGGGTCCGGGCGTGAAGGTCGACGTGGCCGAAGTCGCCTCGATCTGATCCCGCTGGGATAAGAATTAAAGGGGCCGCCTTCCCTCCTTGCGGGGGAAGGCGGCCTTCTTATTTTATAGGACCAGCCGCTCACTCAAGAAGCGGCCCGAGGGCCACAAGGCCGGGCAAAGGGGCATTCGCCGCCTGCGCCATAGGGGGACACCCCTCCACCGTCGGCGACGTCGACGGTCCCCCTCCCCCGACAAGGGGAGGATTTTGGAACCAGGGACGCGACCTACCCCTGGGCTCTCCATGGCGGGAGCATGGCAGGTCTTCACGTATCCGTCGGGAATGGCGGGTCGCTTTACCGATGGAAAACGAAAAAATGTCTTTTGAACATCTCCCCTCCATGCTCGCCCAGGCGCTGACCACCAAGGGTTATGAGAGCCTGACCCCGGTCCAGTCCGAAGTGACGCAGGACGAAGCGCAGGGCCGCGACCTGCTGGTGTCGGCACAGACCGGCTCGGGCAAGACCGTGGCCTTCGGCCTGGCCATGGCCGCCGAACTGCTGACCGGCGGCGACAAGCTGCCCGTCGCCGGCCTGCCGCTGGCGCTGGTGATCGCGCCGACACGCGAACTGGCGCTGCAGGTCAGCCGCGAGTTGGAATGGCTCTATGGCGCCGCCCGCGCCCGCATCGCCACCTGCGTCGGCGGCATGGACGCCGCCAAGGAACGCCGCGCGCTCAGCCATGGCGCCCATATCGTCGTCGGCACCCCCGGCCGCCTGCGCGACCATCTGGAACGCGGCGCGCTGGACCTGTCGGGAATGCGCACCGTCGTCCTCGACGAAGCGGACGAAATGCTCGACATGGGCTTCCGCGAGGATCTGGAAGGCATATTGGACAGCGCGCCGGAAGATCGCCGCACCCTGCTCTTCTCCGCCACCATGCCCAAGCCGATCGTCGCGATGGCCAAGCGCTATCAGTCGGACGCGCTGCGCATCTCGACCGTCGGCGAAGAACGCGGCCATGGCGACATCAGCTACCAGGCCGTCACCGTCGCCCCGTCGGACATCGAGAATGCGGTGGTCAACCTGCTGCGCTATCATGAAGCCGAAACCGCGATCCTGTTCTGCGCCACCCGCGACAATGTCCGCCACCTGCATAGCAGCCTGACCGAGCGCGGCTTCGCCGCCGTGGCGCTGTCGGGCGAGCATAGCCAGAATGAGCGCAACCACGCGCTCCAGGCGCTGCGCGACAAGCGCGCGCGCGTCTGCGTCGCCACCGACGTCGCCGCACGCGGCATCGACCTGCCCAGCCTGACGCTGGTGGTCCATGTCGAACTGCCGCGCGACGCCGAGACGATGCAGCACCGTTCGGGCCGCACCGGTCGCGCCGGCAAGAAGGGCACCGCTGTCCTGATCGTCCCCTATCCGCGTCGCCGCCGCGTCGAATCGATGCTGCGCGGCGCCAAGATTCCGGTCGAATGGGGCACCCCGCCCAGCAAGGAAGCGATCCTGGAACAGGATAATGCCCGCCTGCGCTCGACCCTGATGGAAAAGGCCGAGCTGGACGAGGCCGATTGGGCGCTGGGCGCCGAACTGCTGGCGGAAAAGTCGGCCAAGGAAATCGCCGCGATGCTGGTGAAGAGCGCCCGCGCCTCGCTGCCCGCGCCCGAGGAACTGCTGGACCGCAGCGAAGCGCCGCCGCGCCAGGAAGGACCGCGTCCGGGCTTCGAGGACACCCAGTGGTTCCGCATGGACATCGGCCGTCGCCAGAATGCCGATCCGCGCTGGATCCTGCCGCTGATCTGCCGCCGCGGCCATGTGTCGCGCGGCGACATCGGCGCGATCCGTATCACCACCAACGAAACCATGTTCGAAATTCCGCGTGCGATCGCCAGCCGCTTCATGTCGGCCGTCAAGCGCTCGGGCGAGGCCAATGACGAGGGCGCCGACGTGGCGTTCGAGATGATCGACGGCGCCCCGCGCGAGCAGGCCCGCGACAATCGCCGCCAGGGCAACCGCTCGAACGACCGTGGTCCGCGTCCGGCCGGTTACGCACCCCGCCCCTTCAAGGGCGGCCCCAAGCGTCCCGGCGGCCCGCGCAAGCCGCGCGGCTAAGCGCTTCGGCATAGCCTCCTGAACAAAAAGGGCGGTGAACGATCGATCATCGTTCACCGCCCTTTTTCTTTGTCCGTCAGCCGACGCCGCAAAGCTGCAGCATGCGCCCGGCCAGTTCGCGTTCGCCCATGACGACATGGCGCACGCCCAGCGCTTCGAGATGCGCAACCTCGGCATCGCTATGGGCGCGGGCGATCACCTGCAAATTGGGGTTGAGATGACGGGCATGTTCGTTGATCGCGCCGCCCTCGAACCCTTCGGGCACCGCGATCAGCAGATAGCGCGCCTCGCATATGCCTGCGGCCAGCAGATGCCGGTCCTCCAGCGCATTGCCGCGCACCACCGACAGTCCGGCCTCATCCGCTTCCTCGACCCGTTCGGGGTCGCCCTCGATCACCACGAACTGGACATGGCGCTCGGCCAGGCGCTTGGCGATCAGCTTGCCGACCCGGCCATAGCCGACCAGGATGACATGGCCGAGGCGCGGCTGATCGGTCGCAGTGTCGGCCTGCGCCTCATCCTCCTCCTTCTTGTGATCGCGCACGATCAGCGAGAAGAGGATCGGGTTGATGAAGATCGACACGATCGCACCGGCGAGGATCAGGTCGCGCGCCTCGGCCGGCAAGACGCCCAGCCCTGCCCCCAGCGACGCCAGGATGAAGGAAAATTCGCCGATCTGCGCCAGGCTGGCGGCAATCGTCAGCGCCGTGACATTGGGATGGCCAAAGGCACGGACGATGCCCCAGGCGGCGATCGATTTGCCGACGACGATGATGAGGACGGTGGCCAGCAACGGCAGCGGTTGTTCCACCACCACCGCGGGGTTGAACAACATGCCGACCGACACGAAGAACAGCACCGCAAAGGCGTCGCGCAGCGGCAGCGTCTCCTCGGTCGCGCGACGGCTGAGCGGGGTTTCGCCCAGGATCATGCCGGCAAAGAAGGCGCCCAGCGCAAAAGACACGTCGAACACGATCGCGGCACCGAAAGCGACACCCAGCGCAATCGCCAGCACGGCGAGGCGGAACAGCTCGCGCGACCCGCTATGCACCACCCAGTGCAGCGCCCAGGGGATGAGGCGACGGCCCACCACCAGCATCAGCACGACGAAGCCGACGACCTTGAGCAAGGTGCCGACCAGCGGCGCAATCAGGGCGCTCGCCCCGCCGCCCGCATCGGCATTGTTCATCACCCCCGCCAGCGCCGGCAGGAGGACGAGGGCAAGGACCATCACCAGATCCTCCACGATCAGCCAGCCGACCGCGATGCGACCCCGCCGCGTTTCCACCAGGTCCGCCCCCTGCAGCGCGCGCAGCAGCACGACCGTGCTGGCGACCGACAAAGCCAGGCCAAAGACCAGCCCGCCCATCAGCGGCCAGCCCATCAGATAGCCAAGGCCCATGCCGAGCAGGGTCGCGACCGCGATCTGCACGATTGCGCCGGGCACGGCGATCGCCTTGACCGACAACAAATCCTTGAGCGAGAAATGCAGGCCGACGCCGAACATCAGCAATATGACGCCGATTTCGGCCAGTTCATTGGCGAGGCCACTGTCGGCGACGAAGCCGGGGGTAAAGGGGCCGACCATGATGCCGGCGACCAGATAGCCGACCAGCGGCGATAATTTCAGGCGATGGGCGATGGCACCCATGATGAAGGCCACGACGAGGCCGGCAACGATCGTCCCGATAAGGGGCGTGTGGTGGGGCATGAAATTCCTTCCCTGTCCGCCGGCAGCAGGCCTTCATCCTGCCGCCGGCGCGGAACATTGTCTATTATTCGACGATGCCGAGCATCGCGATCGAGAGCAGGGCGCCGGCGGCGCCGAGCCCTGCCATGACGACGGGCATGAACCAGCCGGGCGGATTGCGCCGGCCACCGCGCATCTTTCTTTTGCGGGGCATGATCTCAATTCCTTCTGTCTGACGGACGCCCGCCATGGCGGGCGGGAAATATGTCAGAGGAAGGCGGGCGGGGCGCGGGCGCGGCGACTCCGCGCGCGAAGATGGCTGTAGCGGCCCGCCAGCAGCGGCAGAGGCGCGTCGGGCGCCAGACGGCGCCAGGAGAGCATGAGGGCGAGCGCCGCCGCCAGCAGCCAGGGCAAGGCCACCCCATCCCCATCAGGGCGGGGCGCGCGGGCGAGATGCGGCGCGGGCAGCGAGCGCGCCTTGAGCACCACGCCGGTCGTGGCGGAACTGAAGGCGGAGCCATTGAGCTTGCTGGAAGGCGGGCCGTCAGGCGCGATCGCACACAGAAGCGCGACCAGGATCGCAGCCCACAGCGATGCGATGAAGGGCAGCCTGCCCTTGCCGGTCGCATCCTGGGGATGTAATCTGCTCATCGGCGCTTATATTCCCTTCCATCACCGATGTAGGAAGACTAAGAGCCAAAAACCAGCCCACAAGCTGGGCCCATGGCGGTTGACAGAATCGAGTCATTCCACTACCGGGCCACATTCCCGCGCGGGTCGAACAGGCTTTTTGTCCTCGACGATCTGCGTAAAGCAGATTTGAACGAGAAGAGACCAAGCCATGTTCGCTATCGTGCGCACGGGCGGCAAGCAGTATCGCGTCGCCGCCGGAGATAAGATCGTCGTTGAAAAGCTCGCTGGCGAAGCCGGCGACAAGGTTACGCTGGACGACGTCCTGCTGGCCGGCGAAGGCGGCGACCTGAAGGACGCAGCCAAGCTGACCGTCGCAGCCGAAATCATTGCGCAGGCGAAGGGCGAGAAGGTCATCGTCTTCAAGAAGCGTCGTCGTCACAACTATCGCCGCAAGAACGGCCACCGCCAGAATCACACGATCCTCAAGATCGTGTCGATCGCCTGAGCGCAGCTTAGATAAGGAGTTTAGGTCATGGCACATAAGAAAGCTGGCGGTTCGTCGCGTAACGGTCGCGATTCTGAGTCGAAGCGCCTTGGCGTGAAGAAGTTCGGCGGTCAGGAAGTGATCGGCGGCAACATCATCATTCGCCAGCGCGGCACCCGCGTATATCCCGGCCGTAACGTCGGCATGGGCAAGGATCACACCCTCTTCGCTCTCGGCGAAGGTCGCGTCGTGTTCCACGACGGCAAGCTCGGCCGCAAATATGTATCGGTCGACGCGGTAGCCGCGGCAGCCGAATAACGGACGATCGATGACGGGTCGTCCTTCGCAAAAGGGACGTCCCGCCTGATCGGTTGCGCACATAAGTGCGTCGATCGGGATCGAGGGAAAAAAGGGCGCCCCTTCACAGGGAGCGCCCTTTTTCCGTTCTGACGAACATCACCGGGCACTCCTCCCGATTTCCCTCAAACCTCTGGAACTACTGGCCTTCTCGCGCGTCGTGCGGGCGGGGCTCAGCCAGAGAAGACCGTCGTCAAGCCGTCATGATTGGCAGCTATTGGCGCGCACGAAGAGGAGAGACGTGAATGTTCGCCCGTACCCCCCGCCTGCTGCTGCGGCCAGGCTGGATGGAAGATGCCCCCGCCCTGGCTCAGGCCATCGGTAATGACGCGGTCCTGCGCAATCTGAGCCGCGCCCCCGCCCCCTATGGCCTGGCCGATGCCGAAGCCTTCCTGGCACTGCCGCAGGATTCGCGCATGCCGCGCCTGCTGGCCTTCACCCGCACCCAAGGCGCGCCGCGTCTGGTGGGCGGCTGCGGCATCCATAAGGCCGAGGATGGCACGCCGGAACTGGGCTACTGGATCGCCCGCCCCTATTGGGGCCTGGGCTTCGCCACGGAGGCGGCCCGCGCCGTCATGAGCATCGCCCGCGCGCACAATCTGCCGGCGGTCCGCGCCGTCCATTTCGCCGACAATCGCGCGTCGGGCCATGTCCTGCGCAAGATCGGCTTCCGCGCCAATGGCACGATCGAGCGGCGCTATAGCCCCGCCCGCGGGGCCGAGGCCGACTGCCTGGTCTTCGACGAGGGCGAGGCCGCCCGCATGAGCGTGGACTTTGCGATGGACCTATATGGCGACGCGCTGCCGGCGCTTGCCGCTTGACTGAAGTGCGCGAGCGCCGATCAGGGCGCCCGCCTCTCACCCCTGACGGGGCCGATCAAAGACACGGGTCGGCGCGCCATGGAAATCGACTTCGGCCAGCGCGGCAAAGCCCAGTTTCTCCGCCACCTTGATCGACCCGCCATTGTCGGGCGCGATGATGCAGCGGATCGAAGGCGCATCCAGATGCGCATCGGTCCAGGCAAAGATCGCCGCCATCGCCTCGGTCGCGATGCCCCGCCCCCAGGCGGCCGGCCCCAGCACCCAGCCCGCTTCCGGCAGGCCGTCCAGTTCGGCCAGCCCCCGCGCCGCGCTCAGCAGCCCCGCCTCGCCCAGCAATTCGCCATTGGCGCGATCCTCGATCGCCCACATGCCATAGCCGAGCAGCGCCCACATGCCGGCATAGCGCAGGATGCGGAACCAGACCGCCTGCGCATCGAGCGCCGCGCCGCCGATGAAGCGCACCACGTCGGGATCGGCCCATAGCGCCTGGCAGGCGGGATAATCTTCCACCCGGTGCGGGCGCAGGATCAGGCGGTCGGTGGTGAGGATCGGCGCAGCGGTCATCGCCAATCTATGGGCGGCCGCGCAGGGGCCGGTCAAGCGCCCCCGCACATGACTATGGCCTTCCCCCGGCCCCTGTGTCATGGGCAAGGCACGTTGCCCGAACCGATCCCCCTCAAGCGCTCGCGCCTCAGCCCCGACGAAAGTCGCCTGATTGCGCTGGAAGCCGCCCGCGACCTGCTGCTGGAAGCGGGGCCGCAGGCCGTGACGCTGAAGGCGGTGGGTAATCGCATCGGCCGCACCCATGCCAATCTGCTCCATCATTTCGGATCGGCCGCCGGCCTGCAGAAGGCGCTCGCGGGCTATCTGGCCGACGCCATCACCGCCACGATCGGCGACGCGGTGAATGCCGCCCGGCGCGGCGAGGTCGAGCCCCGGCGGATCGTCGACATGACCTTCGACGCCTTCGACGCGGGCGGCGCCGGCGCGCTGGCCAGCTGGATGCTGGCGTCGGGCAATGAGGATGCACTTGACCCGGTGGTGGATGCGATCCACCGGCTGGTCGACAAGCTGGCCGCGACGGCACTGCGCCCGCAACTGGCCGAGGTGATCCGCGACAATACGCTGATGCTGGTCCTGCTGGCGCTGGGCGATTCGCAGATGGGCGGCCCGATGGCCGCTGCACTGGGCCTCAATCGCGAGAAAGCGCGCGAACTGGCGGCCCGCAGCCTGGTCTCCGCCCTGACCGAAGAAGCCCGGTTGACGGCGACGGCGAAAGTGTCGCAAGCTAAGGTTTAATTTTGCCCAAGAAGACGCTATGGGCGCGCCATGCATTTTCTCGATCAAGCAAAAATCTATATCAAGTCCGGCTGGGGCGGTCCCGGCGCGGTCAGCTTTCGGCGTGAAAAATATGTCGAATATGGCGGCCCGGACGGCGGCAATGGCGGCAAGGGCGGCGACATCATCTTCGAGGCCGTGGCCGGCCTCAATACGCTGATCGACTTCCGCTACACCCAGCATTTCAAGGCGCAGCGCGGCATGCCCGGCATGGGCAAGAACCGCTATGGCGCCGGCGGCAACGACCTGGTCGTCAAGGTGCCGGTCGGCACCCAGATCCTGTCCGATCCCCAGCCGATCGAGGGGACCGAGGACGAAGACGGCTATCCCGAATATGAGGAACAGGAAATCCTGGCCGACTTCACCGAGGTCGGGCAGCGTGTGAGCTTCCTGCGCGGCGGCGACGGCGGCCGCGGCAACCTGTCCTACAAGACCAGCACCAACCGGGCGCCGCGCCAGCATGGCACCGGCTGGCCGGGCCAGGAAATGTGGGTCTGGCTGCGGCTGAAGCTGCTGGCCGATGTCGGCCTGGTCGGCATGCCCAACGCCGGCAAGTCGACCCTGATCAACCAGGTGACGAACACCAAGGCGAAGGTCGGCGCCTATGCCTTCACCACCACCAAGCCGCAGCTTGGCGTGGTGCTGCACCGTGATCGCGAATTCGTGCTGGCCGACATTCCCGGCCTGATCGCGGGCGCGGCCGAGGGCGCGGGCATCGGCGACCGGTTCCTGGGCCATATCGAACGCTGCCGCGTGCTGCTGCACCTGATCGACGCGACCGGCGACGACCCGGTCGAAGCCTTCCGCATCGTCACCGACGAACTCGCCGCCTATGGCGGCGGGCTGGACGAAAAGCCGCAGATCGTGGTGCTCAACAAGGGCGACCTGCTGGGCCAGGAACTGATGGAAGACATTGCCGAGCAGCTGCGCGAGCAGGCCGGCGTGGAAGATGTCTTCATCATCTCCGGCGCGACCGGCGAAGGCGTCACCCCGTTGCTCGACGCCGTGCTGGAAATGCTCGACGAGGATCGTGAAGAGGACGACGCCGACGACAGCGACGGCGAAGCCACCTGGTCGCCGATCTGAACGGATCACCCCGCCCTCCTATTCAGTAGCGATCATGACCGACACTCTGTCCGGCTTTCCCCCTGCCCTGGTCCGCCGCCTGGTCATCAAGATCGGGTCGGCGCTGCTGGTCGATCCGGCAGGGGAAGTGCGCGTCGACTGGCTGCGCACGCTGGTGGCCGATGTCGCCGCGCGAAAGGCGGCCGGGCAACAGGTCATCATCGTGTCGTCAGGCGCAATCGCGCTGGGCGCGCGCCGGCTGAAGCTGCCCAAGGGCGGGCGCGGCAGCCTGGAGGATGCGCAGGCGGCGGCCGCCACCGGCCAGATCGCCCTGTCGCAATGCTGGGCCAGCCTGCTGCATGAAAAGGGCATTACCGCCGCGCAGATGCTGGTGACGCTCGACGATCTGGAGCATCGCCGCCGCTATCTCAACGCATCCGCCACGCTGGAGCGACTGATGGCGCTCGACGTCGTGCCGGTGGTGAACGAGAATGACAGCGTCGCCACGGCGGAGATCCGCTTTGGCGACAATGATCGCCTTGCGGCGCGCATCGGACAGGCGGCACGGGCCGACGCGGTTGTGCTGCTGTCGGACGTGGACGGGCTTTACACCGCCAACCCGCACGCCGATGCGAATGCCATGCTGATCGAGAGGATAGAGCGCATCGACGCGCGCATTGCCGCCATGGCCGACACCGGTTCGGCTTCGGGCATGGGGTCGGGCGGCATGGTGTCGAAAATCCAGGCGGCCCAGATCGCCACCGGCGCCGGCGCCCATCTCGCCATCATCTCGGGCAAGGTCGACGCCCCGCTCAGCCATTGGGCCAATGGCGGCCGTGGCTCCATCTTCCTCGCCGCCGAAAGCCAGGGCGCGCGCAAGGGCTGGCTCTCGGGCCGCCTCACCGTGCTCGGCCGGATCATCGTCGATGCCGGCGCCGAAGCGGCGCTGGGCAAGGGCAACAGCCTGCTGCCGGCCGGCGTCGCGCGGGTCGAGGGTGTGTTCGCCCGCGGCGACGTGGTCGACATTCTCAATCAGGACGGCCGGGTGATCGCCCGTGGCCTCATCGAATATGACAGCGAGGCCGCCGCGAAGATCGCCGGCCGCCGCAGCGAAGACATTCCCGCCCTGCTCGGCGAAATGTCCCGCACCGTGCTGGTCCATCGCGACCATATGGCGATGGTCTGACCTATTATGTCCCTTAGAATTGCCATGACCGGCGCGACGGGTTTCGTCGGCGCCGAAACGCTTGATCAGGCGCTTGCCGCCGGTCTCCAGGTCAACGCCCTCACCC
This sequence comes from Sphingobium sp. MP9-4, assembly GCF_005281675.1. Lineage (NCBI taxonomy): Bacteria > Pseudomonadati > Pseudomonadota > Alphaproteobacteria > Sphingomonadales > Sphingobiaceae > Sphingobium > Sphingobium sp. MP9-4. Next base: position 134,577 of record NZ_LUFI01000014.1, read on the forward strand.
GCCGGGCGCAGCCGCCACGCGCCCATCTCAAATGGGTGCCCGGCTCGCTCGACGATACCGCCGCGCTCGACACCTTGGTGCGCGACGCCGACGCCGTGATCCATATCGCCGGCGTCGTGAACGCGCCCGACCGCGAGGGGTTCGAGGCGGGCAATGCGCGCGGCACGATGGCGGTGGTCGACGCCATGCGCAAACGCGGCGTGCGCCGGCTCGTCCATGTCTCCTCGCTCGCCGCACGTGAGCCGGGCATGTCGGACTATGGCTGGTCGAAGGAACTGGCCGAACGCCATGTGAAGGCCAGCGGCCTTGACTGGACGATCGTGCGCCCGCCCGCCATCTATGGCCCCAATGACCAGGAAATGCTGGAACTGTTCCGCATGGCCAAGCGCGGCATCATGCTGCTGCCGCCCGGCGGCCGGCTTTCGGTGATCCATGTAGCCGATCTTTCCCGCCTGCTGCTGACGCTCGCCTGCGAAAAGGAGCAGAGCCAGACCCGCACCTATGAGGCGGACGATGCGACGCCCGGCGGCTGGGACCATCAGGAATTCGGCCAGGCGATCGGCCGAGCCGTGGGCCGCACTGTCCGCACCTTCGCGACGCCGCAATGGCTGCTGGCGACCGCCGCCCGACTCGACCGGCTGGTGCGCGGCCGCAATGCCAAGCTGACCCCCGACCGGGTCGATTATTTCTGCCACCCCGACTGGGTCGTCGACAAGCGCAAGCAACCGCCCAAGCGGCTGTGGACGCCGCAGATCCCGACCGAGGAAGGGCTCAAGGCCACGGTCGAGGCCTATCGCGCCAAGGGCTGGCTGTAGCCCGCCCAAGGACACAAGTCCGCGCGGGTCACGACCGAAGTTCACAGTGTAAACGGCCTTTTCGGGGCATTTGCACCTGCTTCGCCCCCATGATGCACCACCCACGCGCCGGTAACGCGCCATGGCAGGTTCGACAGACGCGCCCGGCGCGCGCCGACAAGGCCCCACCCGCGCACCTGCGCAGCGACAGCGACGCCCCCGTCGCGCGCCAGTTGCATGGATAGCGGAGGCAGGATGAGCGGCAGCGTCATGCCCCAGCTTAGAGCAGGGCAGATCTGTAGGACAGCGGCATGCGGGATTGGCGGATCGAGTTTCGATCAAGCACCGCCCATCCCATCATCGTCACCCTGAACTTGTTTCAGGGTCCATTCCTCCCAATAGACCAATGGTTTGTTAGGCTTGATGGATGCTGAAACAAGTTCAGCATGACGTCGGTGGGATGGCCGTAAGCCACCCACCCCGGTCACGCCGCCGGATCGGACTCCGCCGGCTTCTGCGCGCGCTGTTCGTCGACAAATTCGCTGATCGCCTTGCCGCTGGCGTTGAGCAGCGGATAGGTGCGGGCGTCGGACAGCCAGTCGGGGCGGCGTGCGCCGCTACCGTAGAATGTGTCATAGACCAGGGAGAAGGCGAGGAAGACCAGGGTCGCGCCGATCAGGCCCTTGATCGCACCGAAGCCGCCGCCCAGCACCCGGTCGATCGGGCCGAGCACCGACTGACGGGTGCGCTGGCCAATCGCGCGGGCGAGCAGCTTGCCCGCGCCAAAGGTGATGGCGAAGATCAGGAAGAAGGCCAGAACCGCCGCCCCGCTCTCGCTGCCGACGAAGCTGGTCAGCAATTCGGTGACCGAGGCGTGGAACAGGCTGATCGCGAAGATGCCCGCGACCCAGGCGATGAGCGAGAGGGTTTCGGTCACGAACCCGCGCAGCAGGCCGAATATGGCGCAACCGCCGATGAGGAGGAGGACGAGGATATCGACGGCGTTCATGCCGCGCTGGCTATCCGCGCCCGAGCATCTGGTCAACCAGCTGTGCAAGGGTGCGGAAGCCGCTGACCGAAATCCCCTTCACCCCGTCCGCGCCCGACGCCGGCACGAAGGCGCGATTGAAGCCCAGTTTCGCCGATTCCCGGAGCCTGAGCGGCGTGTGCGAGACGGGCCTGATCTCGCTCGACAGCGCAATCTCGCCGAACAGCACGACATCGGCGGGCACCGGCCGTTCCGACAAGGCCGACAACAAAGCGGCGGCGACGGCCAGGTCGGCGGCCGGATCGGACAGGCGATAGCCGCCCGCGACATTGAGATAGACTTCGCAGGTCGAGAAGCTGAGGCCGCAGCGCGCCTCCAGCACGGCGAGGATCATGGCTAGCCGGCCGCTGTCCCAGCCGACCACTGCGCGCCGAGGCGTCGCCCCGCTCGACAGCCGCACCACCAGCGCCTGGATCTCGACCAGCACCGGCCGCGTTCCTTCGAGCGCGGGGAAGACGGTGGCGCCCGTCACCGTCTCGTCGCGATTGGTGAGGAACAGGGCGGATGGGTTGGCGACCTCCTCCAGCCCCTCGGCCACCATCGAGAAGACGCCGATCTCGTCCGTGCCGCCAAAGCGGTTCTTGATCGCGCGCAGGATGCGATATTGGTGGCTGCGCTCACCCTCGAACGCCAGCACCGTGTCGACCATATGTTCCAGCACGCGCGGGCCGGCGATGCTGCCATCCTTGGTGACATGGCCGACCAGGATCAGCGCGGTGCCGCGCTGCTTGGCGAATTTGATCAGTTCCTGGCTCGATGCGCGCACCTGGCTGACGGTGCCGGGCGCGCCCTCGATCAGGTCGCTGTGCATGGTCTGGATCGAATCGATGATGAGCAGCGCGGGCGGCACGCCGTCGCTGAGCGTCGTCAATATATCGCGCACCGATGTCGCGCTCGCCAGTTGCACCGGGGCGTTGCCAAGGCCCAGCCGCTGGGCGCGCAGCCGCACCTGGTCCGACGCTTCCTCCCCGCTGATATAGGCGACGGTCAGCCCGCGCGAGGCGACCCGCGCCGCCGCCTGCAGCAACAGGGTCGACTTGCCGATGCCCGGATCGCCGCCGATCAGCGTCGCTGATCCCGGCACGATGCCGCCGCCCAGCGCCCGGTCGAACTCGGCGATGCCGGTGCTGGTGCGCGCGGGCAGTTCCACCTTGCTGTCGAGGCCGATGAGCGTGATCGCCCGGCCGCCGCCCTGCAGGTCATGCTTGGCGGAAAAGACGGTCTCGGCCGCTTCCTCGACGATGCTGTTCCATTCGCCGCAGTCATCGCACTGCCCCTGCCACCGGCCGGAGACGGTGCCGCATTGCTGACAGACGAATTTGCGCTTTGCCTTGGCCATCGCCCACGCATAACAGAACATAAAAGGAACACAAACGCGATCTTGCATCGAGGCTGGAAACCCCCGCGCCGCTGGCGCATTGAAGCAGCATGTCCGCCACGATCCGCGTCGCCAGCTATAATATCCGCAAGGCCATCGGTACCGACCGCCGCCGCTCGCCCGAGCGGGTGATCGACGTGCTGAACGAGGTGGATGCCGACATCATCGCGCTGCAGGAGGCCGACCGGCGCTTCGGCATACGCTATGCCGCGATCCCGCCGCTGCTGCTCGACCGCCAGAGCGGCTACAAGCCGGTGCCACTCAATGTCCAGACCGATAGCATGGGCTGGCACGGCAATGCCATCATCGTCCGCAAGGAGGCGGAAGTCGCCGCCTATGACGTGCTGCACTTGCCCTGCCTGGAGCCGCGCGGCGCGACCATGGCGGAGGTCGCGATCAAGGGCGCGACCCTGCGCGTGTTCGGCATGCATCTCGACCTGTCGGGCCTGTGGCGGCGCAAGCAGGCGGCGGCCGTGATCCATGCCGCGGCGCAGGGTCATGCCCTGCCGACGGTATTGATGGGCGACCTCAACGAATGGAGCGCCGAACGCGGCTGCCTGGCCGACTTTGCCCGCCATTACAGCTTTGCGCCCTGCGGCCGCAGCTTCCACGCCCGCCGCCCGGTCGCCCGGCTCGACCGGATCATGCATTGCGGCCGCATCCGCCTGGTCGACAGCGGCGTCCACGAAAGCGCCGCCGCGCGCAAGGCGTCGGACCATCTGCCGATCTGGGCGGAGTTCCGGGTCGGGTAAAAGCGGGCGCGTGTTGGGGATGGCTGAGGGTCTGAAGACGACCAGAATCTGACGTACCTAGTTCCTCCCCAAGCTTGCTTGGGGAGGTGGCAGCGCGAAGCGCTGACGGAGGGGAAATGGCGCAAGCGCAACGCTATTGCCCCTCCACCGCCTTCGGCGGTCCCCCTCCCCAAGCAAGCTTGGGGAGGATTTTCGGACAGTCTGCTTTCCACCCCCTTTCGTCATTCCCGCGCAGGCGGGAATCCATCCCCTGACCTTGCATCTGGTCCGACGCTGTGGAGATGGATCCCCGCCTGCGCGGGGATGACGGTGGAAAACAGGCCGTTGCTTAGCCACCCACCCCGCCATCCCCCCTTCCCGCTTTCGGACAGGGGGTGGGACATTCCGCCTCTCGACAAGGCGGCCTGGCTTTGCGATCCCTATCCCCATGAGGGAGAAGGAATTACGCCTCGCGCTCGTCTGCTATGGCGGGATCAGCCTGGCCGTCTACATGCACGGCATCACCAAGGAAATCTGGCACCTGACGCGGGCGAGCCGGGCCTTTCATGACGGGGTGGCGCCGCAGGGGGCGAGCGAGGCGGTCTATCATCGGCTGCTCGCCGATATCGAGGCAGCGAGCGGCACGCGGCTGCGCATCCTGCCCGACATCATCGCCGGCGCCAGCGCGGGTGGCATCAATGGTATCTTCCTGGCCCAGGCGATCGAGACCGGCCAGTCGCTGGAGCCACTCACTGCGCTGTGGCTCGACAATGCCGATGTCGACGAACTGCTCGATCCCGACGCCCGCCCCGCCCGCGCGCTGACCAAATTCTGGGCGACGCCGCTGGTGTGGATGGCCGCGCGCCGCCCCGGCGACGCGGTCGAGCGCACGGTGGCGCCCGACACGCGCGAGGAGGTGCGGATGAAATTGTCGCGCTTCATCCGCTCGCGCTGGTTCGAGCCGCCCTTTGGCGGAGCGATATTCTCGACCATGCTGCTCGACGCGTTCGACGCGATGGCGGCGACGCCGGCCGGGCCGTCGCTGCTGCCCGACGGCCATCCGCTCGACCTGTTCGTCACCGTCACCGATTTCGACGGCCATGTGCAGAGCCTGAGCCTCAACAGCCCGCCCCAGGTGATCGAGACCGAGCATCGGCTGTCGATCGGCTTTCGCGGCCGGGGCGGCAGCGCCAACGGCTTTGCCGATCCGGCCGAACTGGTCTTTGCCGCGCGCGCCACCGCCAGCTTCCCCGGCGCCTTCCCGCCCTTCACCGTGCGCGAGCTGGACCGGGTATTAAAGCGCCGCCACCGCGCCTGGCCCGGCCGCGACGCCTTCCTGGCGCGCGTGCTGCCGCGCCGGGCGGCACGGGGCGAGGCCGAGGACGCGGTGCTGATCGACGGATCGGTGCTGGCCAACGCCCCCTTTGCCCAGGCGATCGGCGCGCTCAAGAACCGGCCGTCGCGGCGCGAGGTCGACCGCCGCTTCGTCTATATCGATCCCAAGCCCGGCCACCGGTCGATCCACCTCAATCGCGAGGGCGAGGAGGAAGCCGCGCCGATCGGCGAGAATGCGCCGCTGCCGGGCTTTTTCCGCACCATCTTCGGCGCGCTGTCGGACATTCCGCGCGAGCAGCCGATCCGCGACAATCTGGAGGCGATCGACCGCCATTCCGCCCGCATCCGCCGCATGGGCCGGATCATCCAGGCGCTGCGCCCCGGTATCGAAGCGGAGGTGGAGGGGGCGATCGGCCGCATGCTGTTCCTCGACCGGCCGACGCCGGCGCGCCTGTCGGCCTGGCGCGGCAAGGCGCAGCAGCGCGCCGCCGCCTCGGCCGGATTCGCCTTCCCCGCTTATGCTCATCTCAAGCTGTCGGGCATCGTCGAGGATCTGGCCGCGCGCCTGTTCCAGTTGAGCGGCGAGGACGCGCCGATGATGCGCGAAGCCTATCGCCAGGCGATCTGGAAGCAGGTGCGCGCGATCGGGGCCGACCAGTTAACCGAGGATGCCGGCTCCGCCGCCGCGCCCGTCCTCTTCTTCCGCACCCATGACCTGGCCTTCCGCATCCGCCGCCTGCGTTTCCTGGCCCGGCGGCTGGCCGAGACGCTGGAACTGGAGGCCGATGCCGACAGCGAGGCGGTGCAGGCGATGCACGACGCCATCTATCGCGCGCTCGCCCTCTACACCGAATGCGAGGGCAATGATTTCTACAATGACCATGTCCGCGCCGCCGCGGCGCAGGTGCCGACCGACGCCGGTGCCGCGCTGGAGGCGATGGCCCAGGCGCGTGGCCTGCGCGCCCGCGACGAGGCAGCCGACATGCTGCTGGCCGAGGCGCTCGCCAACCTGCCCAAGGCCGGGCGCCGCACCATGTTGCTGGCTTATCTCGGCTTCCCCTTCTCCGACATCGCGACCCTACCGTTGCTTCAGGGTGACGCTGTCGATGAATATGATCCGATAAAGGTCGACCGGATTTCGCCCGAAGATTGCACCGCCATCCGCGCCGGCGGCGCCAACGCCACGCTAAAAGGCATAGAATTCAACAATTTTGGCGCCTTCTTCAGTCGGGTCTATCGGGAGAATGACTATCTGTGGGGCAGGCTCCATGGGGTGGAGCGTCTGCTGGATATCGTAATTTCCGCAATTCCTGCCCCAACCCGTCTTCCCGAAGGGGCGTTGCGCAACTATAGGCGGGCGGCGTTTCTGGCGATCCTCGACGAGGAAGAGTCGCGCTTGCCGCATGTTGCGGATCTGATCGCCGGACTGCGGGAGGAAATCGGGTGAAGGGGCGTTTGAAGCTGTTTCCGATGATGCTGGCGCTGGTGCTCGTCACCGGCTGCAAGGGCTCGTCCGATGACAGCGCACAGGCCGCCCCGGCCAGCGCGCCGCAGCAGGTGGCCGTTGCCGTCGTCCAGCCCGATCCGCCGCCGCCCGCACCGCCCGCCGTCCTGCCCTCGCGCCCAGCGCCGATCGTCACCGTCGGCCCGCCCGGCCCGACCAATTCGCTCGACCTGCCGCCGTCGAGCAATGCGGCCCAGCCCGCCCCCTTCCCGCGCGAAGTCACCGCCTTCATGGTCGATCGCGACAGCTGCGACCATTTCCGCGGCGAGGAACCCTATGATGCGGAACGGCGCGCCTATATCGAGGAAAGCGTCGCCGAACTCTGCTCCGGCACCGACGCGAAGCTGGCCTTGCTGCGCAAGCGCTACGAAAAGATGCCGGACGTCATCAGCGCGCTGAGCAGCTATGACGCCCGGATCGAGGGCGAGGAACCCTGAGGCCGCCTCGCCCGCACTAGCGCCATCCGGTCAGGCGGCGACCGCCAGGCAGGCTTCCCTTATGTCGCGGGCTAGTTCGTCGACCCGCTCCACCTGTGCATCCCAGGCGAACATGAATCGCGCGCCGCCGCCGATGAAGGTGTAGAAGCGCCAGCCGCGCGCGCGCAGGGCATCCAGCACCGGCGCGGGGGCCGACAGGAACAACGCATTGGCCTCCACCGGGAAGATCGGGCTGACATCGGGCAGGTCGGCGATCGCCGCCGCCAGCCGGGTCGCGCAATCATTGCCATGGCGGGCATTGCGCAGCCAGGCGCCGCTTTCCAGCAGGCCGATCCAGGGCGCCGACAGGAAGCGCATCTTCGACGCCAGCTGTCCCGCCTGCTTGCAGCGATAGTCGAAATCCTGCGCCAGCGCGCGATCGAAGAAGATCACCGCCTCGCCCACGGCCATGCCATTCTTGGTGCCGCCAAAGCAGAGCACGTCGACGCCCGCCTTCCAGCTGATCTCCGCCGGATCGCAGCCCAGGCTGGCGCAGGCATGGGCAAAGCGCGCGCCGTCCATATGCAGTTTCAGCCCCAGTTCGCGGCACACGGCGGAAATCGCGCGCACTTCCTCGACCGTGTAGACAAGGCCGGTCTCGGTCGGCTGGGTGATGGTGACGACGCGCGGCTTGGGGAAATGGATGTCGGACCGGCTGGTCGCGAGCTGCCGGATCGCGTCGGGCGTCAGCTTGCCGTCGGCCGAGGGCGCGGCAAGCAGCTTCGACCCGTTGGAGAAGAATTCGGGCGCGCCGCATTCGTCGGTCTCGACATGGGCGGCCGCCGAACAGATCACGCTATGATAGGATTGGCACAGCGCCGCGAGCGCCAGCGAATTGGCGGCGGTGCCGTTGAAGACGAAGAAGACCTCCGCATCGCCGCCGAACAGGGTACGGAAATTGTCCGCCGCGCGCTGCGTCCATTCATCCTCGCCATAGGCCGTCGCCGATCCGCTGTTCGCCGCGAGCATCGCGTCGAGCGCCTCGGGGCAGGCCCCGGCATAATTGTCGCTGGCAAATTGCTGTGTGGAAATGGGCACGTCATGCTTCCGTCTGCTGGTGTGTGACCAAGCATCGGATCAACGTCGTCGTGGCTGCATGTCCCGTTGGATTGCCGGTCCGGCCACATCCCCCTCTTTCGAAAGGCACCACCTTGCTCGGGGAGCAGGTTGGTGTCGGACGTTGGCCCGACTCTTGATGTTGCCGGTGCGATTATCGGCCGGGCGATGCCGCGTCAAGCATCAGCGCAGCAGCGCCTCTATCCCCTTCGCCAGATCGATGTCCCGCTGCGACAGGCCGCCGGCATCATGGGTGGTGAGCGTGATTTCGACCCGATTATAGACGTTCGACCATTCGGGATGATGGTCGGCCTTTTCCGCCAGCAGCGCCACCCGCGTCATGAAGCCGAAGGCGGCGACGAAGTCGGGAAAGGTGAAGCTGCGCGCAATCCCGTCCGGTTCGGCGACCGCCGTCCATTCGGGCAAATCCGCCAGCGCGATCGCCCGTTCCGTTTCGTTCAGTCTGGCAAGCATTTCTCTATCCTGCGTTATTTCTTTCGCCTATGTGACAGCCATGCCTGACACTGGTCAATCGTTCCGCTTCGCCCCTACCCCACAGGAAATCGAGACACTCGCGCTGGAGGCCCTGAGCCGCCTGCCCGAGCCCTTCCGTTCCTATCTCTCCAATGTCGTGATGCTGGTGGAGGATTTTGCCGACACCGATATCCTGAAGGAGATGGAGATTGACGATCCGTTCGGCCTGACCGGCCTCTATAGCGGCCGTCCCTTCGGGCAGGAGGCGCAGACCGGCGACCTGCCGCCGACCGTGCATCTTTTCCGCCGCCCGCTGCTCGACGAATGGGTCGAGACGGGCGTGCCGCTCGAAGCGCTCATCACCCATGTCGTGGTGCATGAAATCGGCCATCATTTCGGCCTGTCGGACATCGACATGCATGTGCTGGAGGATATGGTCGCCCCATGAGCGGTGCGGCGCTGCGCCTGTCGGGCCTGGCCTGCCTGCGCGGCGGACGCCTGCTCTTTGCCGGCGTCGACCTGGTGCTGGCGGCCGGCGGCAGCGCCTTGCTGCACGGCGCCAACGGCATCGGCAAGTCGAGCCTGCTGCGCCAGTGCGCCGGATTGCTGCCCGCCTACGCCGGAACCATCGACCGCCAGGGCAGCGTCGCGCTGGCCGACGAGCGACTGGCGCTCGACATGGAATTGCCGCTCCACCGCGCACTCGGCTTCTGGGCACGGCTTGACCGGGTGGATGCGGCCGCGCTCGACCGCGCGCTCCACGCCATGGCGCTCGCCCCCTTGCGCGACGTGCCCGTGCGCATGCTCTCCACCGGCCAGCGCAAGCGCGCCATGCTCGCCCGCGTGATCGCCAGCGGCGCGGATATCTGGCTGCTCGACGAACCGGCCAATGGCCTGGACGATGCGTCGGTCGCGCTGCTCGGCGCGGCGGTGGCGGACCATCTGGCGGCCGGCGGCATCGTCGTCGCTGCCTCGCACCAGCCATTGCCGCTGACCGATCCGGTGCGGATCGAGATGGCCGCCCATGTGCCGGACCCGGCGCAGGAGGCGTCATGCGACTGATCGCCCTGCTCGTCGCCCGCGACCTGGGACAGGCCTGGCGCTCGGCCGGGCTGTGGCTGCCGGTCGCCTTCCTGTTGCTGGTCGCCAGCCTCTACCCCTTTGCGGTCGGACCCGACGCCGCCCTGCTCGCCCGCACCGGTGGCGGCATGCTGTGGATCGCGGCGCTGCTCGCCAGCCTGCTGCCGGTCGACCGGCTGGTCGCGCCCGATCGCGACGCCGGCATCCTGGACCAGATCGCGCTGCGCGGCATCAGCGAGGAGATGGTGGTGATCGCCCGGCTGATCGCCCATTGGCTGGGTTTCGGCCCGCCGCTGATGATCGCCGCCCTGCCCGCAGCCGCGCTGCTGAAGCTGGACGGCGCGACGATCCTGACGCTGGAGGCCGGGCTGCTGATCGGCACGCCCGCGCTTGCCGCGCTCGGCCTGCTGGTAGCGACGCTGACCGCCGGACTGCGCTCGTCGGGCGCGCTGGCGGGCCTGCTCGCCCTGCCGCTGGCGGTGCCGCTGCTGATCTTTGGCGCGGGCACACTGGGCGATGGCAGCGGCGCCGCGTTCAAATTCCTCGGCGCCGCCTCCCTGCTGCTGGTCGCGATCACGCCGATCGCGGGCGGCGCGGCGATCCGCGCGGGTCGGGAATGAGGTTTGTGCAACGCGCAAGGCGTTGACATTGGCGGGCCGCAATGGTCCCATGCTGCATCGCAACAAACTCCGGCAGCGGGCCATGCCCGCCAAGCGCGAGGTACCCGATGCCCGATCCGACTGCCGAGCCGCAAAGCCGCCTGATCGACCTGGCCCTGCAGGGCGGCGGCGCCCATGGCGCCTTCACCTGGGGCGTGCTCGACCGCCTGCTGGAGGAACCCTGGCTGCGGATCGACGGCATATCGGGCACGTCGGCCGGGGCGATGAACGCGGCCGTACTGGCCAGCGGCTATGCCCATGGCGGCGCGCCGGGTGCCCGCCGCGCCCTCACGCGTTTCTGGAGCAAGGTGTCGGACGGGGCAATGTTCAGCCCGTTCCGCCGCAGCCCGCTCGACATAGCGCTCGGCCGCTGGACGCTCGATTATTCGCCGCTCTATGTCGGCATGGACCTGATGGCGCGGCTCTGCTCGCCCTATGATCTCAATCCGGGCGGGTTCAACCCGCTGACCGACATCCTCAACGAATGCGTCGATTTCGACCATCTCGCCGCCAGCCCGATCCGCCTGTTCATCACCGCGACCAGCGTGCGCACCGGCCAGGCCCGCGTGTTCCGCAATGCGGAGATCACGCCCGACGTGCTGCTCGCCTCCGCCTGCCTGCCGACCATGTTCCACGCGGTCGAGATCGATGGCGAGGCCTATTGGGATGGCGGCTATTCGGGCAATCCGACGCTGACGCCGCTGGTGCGCGACTGCGATTCGGACGACACCATCCTGATCCAGGTGAACCCGGTCGAGCGCGCCACCGACCTCTACGCCGCACGCGACATTGCCAGCCGATTGAACGAGATTTCCTTCAACGCGGTGCTGTTGCAGGAAATCCGGATGATGGCGCTGCTGCGCCAGGTCGCCGATCCCGGCCATGGCGAGGGCGAGAAATGGGCGAAGATGCGTATCCACCGCATCGCCAGCGCCGACATGCTGCAATTCGGCCATTCGTCCAAGCTGAACGCCGAATGGGCTTTCCTGTGGAAGCTCAAGAAGATCGGGCGCAAGGCGGCGGACGATTTCCTGAAGGATCATGGCCAGGCGATCGGCCGGGAATCGACGCTCGATATCGACGCGCTGCTCGCCCATGTCTGAGGCATTGAGCTTCCTTGGCATATTGGTCGCGCTCGGCGCGCTGATCGCCATGGCCTATCGCGGCTGGAGCGTGCTGTTCCTCGCCCCGGCACTGGCGATGATTGCCGCCAGCTTTTCGGGCTATCCGATGCTGGCGAGTTGGACCCAGATATTCATGGTCGCCGCCGCCGGCTTCCTCGCCCAATTTTTCCCGCTCTTCCTGCTCGGCGCGATCTTCGCCAAGCTGATGAACGACAGCGGATCGGTGCGCACCATTGCCGACGCCATGATCGGCTGGCTGGGGTCCGGCCGCGCGATCATGGCGGTGGTGCTGGCCGGCGCGATCCTGACCTATGGCGGGGTCAGCCTGTTCGTCGCCTTCTTCGTGCTGGTGCCGATGGCGCAGGCGCTGTTCCGCGCCGGCAACATCCCCCGGCGGCTGGTGCCCGCGACCATCATCCTGGGCACATCGACCTTCACCATGACCGCCCTGCCCGGCACGCCGGCGATCCAGAATGTCATTCCCATGCCCTTCTTCGGCACCTCCATCTATGCCGCGCCGGGCCTGGGCCTGATCGCCGCGATCATCATGCTGGCGGTGGGCCTGGGCTGGCTGTTGCGGGCACAGGCAGCGGCCGCCGCCCGGCAGGAGGGCTATGATCCCAGCCTGTCCCCCGTGGCGCCGGTCGACAGCGCGCGGATGCGCGAGCATACGACGACGGCCTCCACCTTCGACCCCGCAGAGATGGACAAGGGGGCGCCCACCGACGACCGCCCTTCGCTCGGCATCGCCTTCCTGCCGATCGGCGTGATGATCGGTTGCAACCTCATCCTCTCGCTCTGGCTGTTCCCGACCTGGGACGCGCCCTTCCTGGCGGAGCCTTTATGGGGCAGCACCAGCCTGGGCGCGGTTGCGGGCATATGGTCGGTGACGGCGGCGCTGATGATCGCGACGCTCGCCATCATCCTGTGCAACCGGGCGCGCCTCGTCAGCCTGCGCGACAGCATCGATTCGGGCGCCAACGCCGCCGTGCTGCCGATCATCAGCGTGGCGAGCCTGGTCGGCTTCGGCGCGGTGATCGCCGCGCTGCCCGCCTTCCACATGATCCGCGACTGGGTGCTGGGCATGGGCGGCGGGCCGCTGGTGTCGCTGGCGGTGGCGACCAACCTGCTCGCCGCGCTCACCGGATCGGCCTCGGGCGGGCTCACCATCGCGCTAGAGGCGCTGGGGCCGACCTATATGGACATCGCCGCGCGAACTGGCACCGACCCCGCCATCATGCACCGGGTGGCGGTGATCGGGTCCGGCACGCTGGACATATTGCCGCATAATGGTGCGATCGTGACGTTGCTGGCGCTGAGCGGCGTCACCCACCGCGAATCCTATCTGGATATCGCCATGGCCGGCATCGTCAGCTCGCTTGCGGCGCTGGTCGCCGTGATCCTGATCGGGTCGACGCTGGGCAGCTTCTGATCCCTTCGCCCCTTGGCCGGGTCGACAGGCGCGCGCGCATCGGCCATGGGCTGCGCCATGTTCGGCATTATCGCATCCCTGTTGTTCGTTCTGATCTGGTCCACCGGTTTCATCGTCGCCCGCGCGATGGTGCCCCATGGCGCGCCAGAGCTGATCCTGGCCGCGCGCCTGTGCCTGACGGCGCTACTTCTGGGTGCGCTGGCGCTGCATGGGCGTCAGCCCTGGCCGCGCGGCCGGCGATTGGGGCTGCATCTGGCGGCGGGCGCGATGCTGCATGGCCTTTACCTCACGCTCAGCTGGTGGGCGGTCAGCCATGGCATGCCGGCCGGCATCATGTCGCTGCTGGGCGCGACACAGCCGCTGATGGTGGCGGTCGCCAGCGTCGCGATCCTGGGCGAGCGCTTGCCCGCGCGCGCCTGGAGCGGCCTTGCCATCGCCATCCTGGGTGTCGGCTGCGTGCTGATGCCGGCGATCGCCAAGTCGGGCGCGGGCGCGATCACGCTCATTCCCGCGATCGGCGGCATCGTCGCGGTGCTGGCGATGACCGGCGGCACGCTGATCCAGCGCGGCACGATCGGCGGCGATCCGATCTGGGTGTCGGGCGCGGTGCAGAATGCCGGCGGCGCGCTGGTGGCGATCGCCGCCACCCTGATCGTGGGCGAATGGCGCTGGGACAATAGCCCGATGTTGTGGATCGGCCTCAGCTGGTCGGTGCTGGGCCTGTCGGCCGCCGGCCTGTCGCTGCTGGTCTGGCTGGTGCGCACCCAGGGACCGACGCGCATGTCGATGCTGCTGCTGCTGGTGCCGCCACTGGCCGCGGTGGAGGCCTGGCTGCTGTTCGGCGAGAAGCTCGGCCCGGTGCAGATCGCCGGCTTCGCGCTGGCGCTGGGCGGCGTGCTGCTGGGCCGGTCGCAGCCCAAGCGGACCGAGGTGGTGGAGCCGGCCTGAACCGCCACCGCGCCGTCACAGGTTCGTCACATCCTGCAACATGGCGGTCATGATCGCGCGCTAGGGCGGGTCATGAGCAAATCCGGCCGCGCCCCGCCGCTTCCCTCGATCCTGTCGCAGGCGGCGGACATGCAGATGCAGATGACCCTGCGCCAGGTCGGCTTTGGCGCGCCGTCCGCCAATGCCGTGCCCCATGTGCCGCCCAAGCCCGCGCCCGCGCCCCGCGACGACAGCGCGCTCGCGCTCAAGCGGCGCGACTGGCTGCTCAACGTCATGGAACAGCAGCGTGCCCTGTCGCCCTATGCCTCCGGCCTGCTGACCGCCGACGCGCTGTCGGGCGAGGACTTCCTGCATAATTTCTATGCGCCCGGCCGCCCGGTCCTGATCAAGGGGGCGATGGAGGGCTGGCCCGCCCGTGCAAAATGGACGCCGGACTATCTGACCGATGCCGTTGGCGCGGCGGAAATCGAATATCAGGGCGGCCGCGCACAGGCCGCCGACTATGAACTGGCCAAGGACCGGCACAAGCGTCGCGCGCCGTTCCGCCAGTTCATCGATCTGGTGCGCGATGGCGGCAATGACGCCTATCTGACCGCCTATAACAGCGCGGCCAATGGCCCGGCCCTCGCGCCGCTCCAGGCCGATCTCGGCCATCCCGACGCCTATCTGGCGCCGACGCCGGGCATGCTCTGGATCGGCGGCGTGGGCGCGTTCACCCCGCTCCATTTCGACCTCACCAACAATCTGCGGGCACAGGTGACCGGCACCAAGCATGTCATCCTGGTGCCGCCGTCGCAGACCCATCGGCTGGCGCATAACCGCCATGTCTTCAGCGATGTCGGCGACCTGACCGATCCGGCGCGGCTGGCTCGACACCCGCGCGCCCGCGACGTTCTGCGCTACGAAGTGCGGCTGACGCCGGGCGACCTGCTCTTCATCCCGATCGGCTGGTGGCATCAGGTCCGGTCGGAAAGCTTCTCGACCATGCTGACCTACACGCATTTCCACTGGCCCAATGCAGGCCATGAAAATTATCCGAAGGATTAAAGCCTCTTATCCCTCCCGCAGCCGCTCGTGATGGCGGATCACCTCATCGATGATGAAGCGCAGGAATTTCTCGGTGAAGTCGGGGTCCAGATTAGCGTCGAGCGCGAGCTGGCGCAGGCGCGAAATCTGGCGTTCCTCGCGGCCCGGATCGGCCGGCGGCAGGTCGTGGGTCGCCTTATATTCGCCGACCGCCTGGGTGACCTTGAACCGCTCCGCCAGCATGAAGACGAGCGCCGCGTCGATATTGTCGATGCTCTCGCGATAGCGCTTCAAAGTCTCGTCCACCTGGCATTCTCCACAGCGGCATCGCGGCGGGAAAAGGCGTGGCTTTTCCGTTACTGCGACGCGTCAATCAATCGTCCGGCGCGCTTTTTGCGCCATTGCGCCGCGCAGGCAAGCTATTCCCGCTTGCCATCTGCTTTTTGCCCCGCCAGAGGACGCTTGTCATGACTGCATCCTCCCCCGGCAACGTCCACCCGATCGGCCGCACCAGCGCCCCTTCGCTCGCTCCCATCATGGCGCTCGTCGCCGATGGCATGAACCAGGTGAACAGCGTGATCCTGGACCGGATGCAGTCGCGCATCCCGCTGATCCCGGAACTGGCCGGCCATCTGATCGCCGGCGGCGGCAAGCGGCTGCGGCCGATGCTGACGCTCGCCTGCGCCGACCTGGTCGGCTATGCCGGATCGCGCCATTACAAGCTGGCCGCATCGGTCGAATTCATCCACACCGCCACGCTGCTGCATGACGATGTCGTCGACGGATCGGGCCTGCGCCGCGGCCGCAAGACCGCCAACATCATCTGGGGCAACAGCGCCTCGGTGCTGGTCGGCGACTTCCTCTTCTCCCGCTCGTTCGAGCTGATGGTCGAGGCCGAGTCGCTCAAGGTGCTGAAGATCCTGTCGGGCGCATCGGCGATCATCGCCGAGGGCGAGGTCAACCAGCTGACCGCCCAGCGCAAGATCGACACCAGCGAAGAACAATATCTCGACATCATCGGCGCCAAGACCGCCGCCCTGTTCGCCGCCGCCTGCCGCATTTCCGCCGTGGTCGCCGACCGCAGCGAGGCGGAGGAACATGCGCTCGACGTCTATGGCCGCAACCTTGGCATCGCCTTCCAACTGATCGACGACGCGATCGACTATGAATCGGACGGCGCCACCATGGGCAAGGATGCCGGCGACGATTTCCGCGACGGCAAGGTCACCCTGCCGGTGATCCTGGCCTATGCGCGCGGGTCGGACGAGGACAAGGCCTTCTGGAAGGCCGCGATCTCGGGCCATCGCATCAGCGACGAGGATCTGGCTCATGCGACGCAGCTGCTGCGCCAGACCGGCGCGATTGCCGACACGCTGGCCCGCGCCCGCCATTATGGCCAGCGCGCGATCGACGCGCTGGGCATGTTCGATGCCGGCAAGGCGAAAGCGGCCCTTAGCGAAGCGGTCGAATTCGCGATAGCACGGGCATATTGAAGCATTTTCGAAGCGGACGGCACGTCCGCTGACTCGGAAAATGCGGCAAGCCATAAGTTGAGGGAATGAACGGTTTCGCTCGTTTCCCCTTTCAATATCCGTTCGCCCTGAGCGAAGTCGAAGGGCAGAACTGAGCCACAGGCGAAGTTCCTTCGCTTCGCTCTGGTGCGGGCTTCGACGTCGCTCAGCCCGAACGGGGTAATATCGTGATCCTCTCCCCCGAAACCATCGCCTTCCTCATGGCCGCTGCCTTCATGGCCGGCTGCATCGACGCGATGGCGGGCGGGGGCGGCCTCATTGCCCTGCCCGCATTGCTTGCCGCCGGCGTACCGCCGGTGCCGGCGGTCGCGACCAACAAGCTGCAAAGCTGCCTTGGCACCTTCGGCGCCTGCGTCGCCTATGCCCGGCGCGGCCATATGGACCTCAAAACCTACAAGGGTCCGGTGATCGCCGCCTTCATCGGGTCGATCGGCGGCGCCTGGCTGCTGCAACGGGTCGATCCGTCGATCCTGGCCGGACTGATGCCCGCGCTGCTGATCGCCATGGCGGCCTATTTCACCTTCTCGCCCAAGCTGAGCGATGCCGATCGCCATGCCCGCGTCGGCATGTGGGGCCTGTCCGGCATGATCGGCGTGGTCGGCTTCTATGACGGCTTCTTCGGACCCGGCGCCGGCGCCTTCTACACCACCATCTTCATCGCGCTGGGCGGCCTGTCGCTGCTGCGCGCCACCGCCCAGACCAAGGCCGCCAATTTTGCGTCCAATGTCGCGGGATTGCTGACCATGGTGGCGGGTGGCCATGTCATCTGGATCGCGGGCCTCGCCATGGCGGTCGGATCGATCACCGGCGGCCAGATCGGATCGCACCTTGCCATGCGCTTCGGCTCGAAGCTGATCAAGCCGCTGCTCATCATCATGTCGCTGGCACTGACGACCAAGATGCTGCTCGATCCGAAGAACCCGATCCACATCTATCTGTTCGGCTAGGCGCCCCCCTTCTCCGGGCATAGGGGATGTCCCCGCCGCTTCTCGGGATTATCCCCATGCAGCGTCGCGGACCGCCCGCCATTAGCCTTCCGCCGATCCATCATGGTCGGAGACTCGGCATGGCTACGAAGAAACCCAATATCCTGGTCATCTGGGGTGACGATATCGGCTGGCAGAATGTCAGCGCCTATGGCCTGGGCACGATGGGCTATACCACGCCCAATATCGATAGCATCGGCTATGGCGGCATCCGCTTCACCGACCATTATGCGCAGCAAAGCTGCACCGCCGGCCGCGCCGCCTTCATCACCGGCCAATATCCGATCCGGTCGGGCATGGTGACCGTCGGCCAGCCGGGCGATCCGCTGGGGCTGCAGCCGGCATCGCCTTGCCTGGCCGAAGTGCTCAAGGCGGCGGGCTATCGCACCGGCCATTTCGGCAAGAGCCATCTGGGCGATCGCAACGAGCATCTGCCGACCAACCATGGTTTCGACGAATTTTTCGGCAATCTCTACCATCTCAACGTGTCGGAAGAGGAAGAGCAGCGCGATTATCAGAATTTCGCCAAGGCCCATTCTGGCAGCGTCGAAGCCTATATGAAGAAATTCGGCCCGCGCGGCGTGATCCACAGCTGGGCCACCGATGTCGATGATCCGACCGAGGATCCGCGCTACGGCAAGGTCGGCAAGCAGAAGATCGTCGACACCGGCCCGCTGCACCAGGAACGGATGCACGAGGTGGACGAAAAGGAGTTCATCCCGCCCGCGCTCGACTTCATGCAGAAGGCCAAGGATGCCGACGAGCCCTTCTTCGTCTGGCTCAACACCAGCCGCATGCACCTCTACACCCGCCTCAACGACAAATGGCGCTATGCGGCGGAAAAATACACGTCGGACGCCGACCTGCACGGCTCGGGCATGCTGCAGCATGACCATGATATCGGCATCGTGCTCGACTGGCTGAAGGAAAGCGGGCTGGAGGAGGATACCATCGTCTGGTATTCGACCGACAATGGCCCGGAACATTCCTCCTGGCCGCATGGCGCGACCACACCCTGGCGCGGCGAGAAGATGACCACCTATGAAGGCGGCGTCCGTGTGATCTCGATGCTGAAATGGCCCGGCGTGATCGAACCGCTGCAGCTCAAGAACGGCATCCAGTGCCATCAGGACATGTTCACCACCCTCGCCGTCGCCGCCGGCGTCACGGACGTGAACGAGAAGGTTCTCAAGGAGAAGAGCCAGTATATCGATGGCGTCAACAACCTCGACTACTGGACCGGCAAGGCCGAGGATTCGGCGCGGAACCATGTGTTCCATTATAATGAATCCCGGCTCACCGCGCTGCGCATGGGTCCCTGGAAATGGCATTTCTCGACCAACGAGGATTATTACGGCACCATGGTCGGCCGCTCAAAGCCGATGGTCTTCAACATCCGCATGGATCCGTTCGAAAGCTATGACAACAGCGACTCCTACGGCCATCTGCTCCAGAAGGTGGCGTGGCAGACCGGGCCGCTCGGCGCGTTGATGACCGAACATCTGACGACCCTCGCCCAATATCCGCCAGTCCAGGGCGGCAAGAGCTTCGACATGTCCAACGTCGTCGAACAGTTCATGAGCAAGGGCCACGACTGACCCTCGCGCACCATCGCCGGAATAGACGCAATGCCCGGAGCCGCACGGCTTCGGGCATCGCCGTTTCTGCCCAGCGCGCCTTGCGCTCGGCCCTGATTGGCGCGAGAGGGGGCGGATCATGACCGCCCCTGCCCTGCCGATCCATGCCGTCCTGCCCGACCTGCTCGCCGCCTTGGCGCGCGGCAGCAATGCCGTGCTGGTGGCGCCGCCGGGCGCGGGCAAGACGACAGCGGTGGCCCCCACCCTGCTCGACCAGTCCTGGTGCGAGGGGCAGGTGCTGCTGCTCTCCCCCCGCCGCCTCGCCGCGCGCGCCGCAGCCGAGCGCATTGCCGAGATGCTGGGCGAGCAGCCCGGCGGCACGGTCGGCTATGCGACGCGGATGGACAGCAAGGTCAGCGCGAAGACGCGGCTGCTGGTGCTGACCGAGGGCATTTTCGTCCGCCGCATCCAGGATGATCCCGAACTGGCCGGCGTGTCCGCAGTGCTGTTCGATGAAGTACATGAGCGCAGCCTGGACAGCGATTTCGGCCTGGCGCTGGCGCTCGACGCGCAGGCGGCGCTGCGCCCGGACCTGCGCATCCTGCCGATGTCGGCCACGCTCGACGGCGCGCGTTTCTCCACCTTGCTCGATGGCGCGCCCGTCATCGAGAGCGAGGGCAAGATCCAGCCGCTCGAACTACGCCATATCGGCCGCCATGCCGAAAAGCGGATCGAGGATGAGATGGCCGCGGCCATCCGCCGCGCGCTGGAAGAGGAGGCCGAAGGCGACCTGCTCGCCTTCCTGCCCGGCGTCCGGGAAATCGAGCGCACCGCCGAACGGATCGAGGGTGGCGCGTTCGAGGTCCACATGTTGCACGGCTCGCTCGATCCGGCGGCTCAGCGCGCGGCCATCCGCCCCTCGCGCGAAGGGCGGCGCAAGGTGATCCTCGCCACCTCGATTGCCGAAACCAGCCTGACCATCGATGGCGTGCGCATCGTCGTCGACAGCGGCCTTGCCCGGCGCCCGCGCTATGACCGCGCCGCCGGCGTCACCCGCCTCGTCACCGAACGCGCCAGCCAGGCGTCGGCCACCCAGCGCGCCGGCCGTGCCG